>JBBIIV010000141.1:0-3185 GCA_037446295.1 Nitrospirota bacterium | reverse complement strand
ACATGCAATACAGCAATCCCAATTAAATCAAAGTGTCAGGTGTCATTTGACACTCTGACACTATAAAATGTTTGAGAGTACTTATGTCTGCTATACAAAAATTGAATTGCAGTTTCCTTGTTAAGCCGCCTCTTTGTTTTGGAAACCCAAAGCCTTTTTTGGGCAGACGGCAACACATGTGGAACATTTAATACAATCGTTGTCTCCCATAATGCCAACTTCCTTGAAACTATAGGGTTTTAACTGCATTGGACATACTTTTGCACAGACTTTGCAATTGGTACAGTTGTTCTTTATTTCAAGGGGATATTTGCCTTCCGACAGATAATTCCCAAAAGTCCCCATCGGGCATATATGACACCAGATTCTCTCTTGATAGATTATTCCCAAAATAACACCCACTGTAGTCGTTACAGTCAAGATAGTCACAAAAACCTTGCCAATAGCACTCCAGTCGCCCCAATGCAGATACACCTGCAAGCCCAGCACGCTAAATAGAATAAGTATTACAGATATTCTTACGCCTGTCTTTTTAAAAAAATCGGGGATTTCTTTCCCCCAGCTCAACTTTTTTATGAAGAGATCGTAAAAACTTCCCCTCGGACACATCCAATCGCACCATGCCCTTCCTTTATATAAAGCTACGCCAATCGCGCCAAGCATACAGCCAAGAAGTAGATACCCTAAAAATGGATTAAACCACCCCCCAATCAGCACAAGCGGAAGTCCAAAAACTGTTATAGTCTGTAGTTTTCTCCTTTTCTTTTTAAATTTAAGAATCATAACCTCTCCTTTTTTTGTTTTCCATATATTCAATAAAAGCCTTCATGCCGCATTTCCCTGTTTGCTTTTGATATTCGGCGCATTCTGAGAGTGAATTGAAATCCTCTTTGATCGTTTCATCGTCAGTAAGCAGTTCAATAAGCAGATTCATCAATAAAGACTGTTTTTTCTGCGCCTTTGTATTGATTCTATAAAAAATCATTTTCCCATCCCGTCTATCTTCGAGAAAACCTGCTCGCATTAGAAGGGAAAGATTCCTTGAAACCAAAGGTTGGGAAATAGCAAGAACAGCCATTAATTGACATACGCACAGTTCTTTTCTCTGAAGCATCATCAAAATTCTCAATCTGGTTTTGTCAGATATAATTTTAAAAAGCTCTGAAATCTCTCTCATAAATATATGATAATATATTTATGTGTTTATGTCAAGAAAAATTTGCGAGGCTTATTATTCTTTAATAAGAATGTTAAAATAGAGTAATCATCATGGGTAAAATTATCGTCATAGCAAATCAGAAAGGCGGAGTTGGAAAGACTACCACTGCTATCAATCTTCCGGCATCGATAGCAATGGACAATAAGGATGTTCTTGTTATTGATTCAGACCCACAGGGGAACCTAACAAGTGGGTTTGGCATAAATAGAGATGGTTTAAGCAAAAGCCTGTATGATGTATATTCAGGCAGATGCCAAATTGAAGAAGTAATTTTGGACAGTTATATCCCTCATCTTTGTGTTATACCCTCTACAATAGATTTATTGGGTGTTGAGCTTGAGCTTGTAAATAGGGAAGGAAGGGAGTATATTCTATCTAAAGCTGTAGCGTCCATAAAAGATAACTATCATTATATATTTATTGACTGCCCACCTTCTCTTGGGCTTCTTACTCTGAATAGCCTTGTAGCGGCTGAATCAGTAATCATTCCTGTTCAGTGTGAGTATTATTCCCTCGAGGGGCTTGGGCTATTGTCAAGAACGCTTAAACTTGTGAAAGGTTCATTTAACCCCATTTTGGAGATTGAAGGGATACTTCTTACAATGTTCGATTCCCGCAACAGCCTATCTCATCAGGTTGCGAGTGAGGTCAAAAAATTTTTTAAAGACAAGGTTTACCAGACACTAATCCCAAGAAATGTAACATTAGGCGAGGCGCCAAGTCATGGTAAACCTGCTATTATCTATGACATACGGTCAAAAGGCGCTCAGAGTTATCTATCCCTTGCAATGGAGGTGCTTTATGAAGACAGCGTTAGGCAGAGGGCTTGAGGCTCTGCTTCCTGAAAGGGGTGATGAGGTAATCCAGATTGATGTCAATAATATAGTCCCTTTAGAGGGACAGCCTCGTAAGATATTCAAAGACGAGACACTTAATGAACTCTCAGCATCAATCAAAGAGAAGGGCATTTTGCAGCCCGTAATAATCTCAAGGCTTGGGGATGGAAAATTCAGGCTGATTGCTGGAGAGCGAAGATGGAGAGCGGCAAGGTTGGCGGGATTGCCAAAAATACCTGCCCTTATCAAAGAAGTCACTTCTCAGGCAGCCCTTGAGATTGCCATCATTGAAAATATTCAAAGAGAAGAACTGAAGCCGATAGAGACGGCAGAGGCGCTAAACAGGCTATACAGCGAATTTAAACTTTCTCAAGATGACATATCCCGGAAGGTCGGCAAGGACAGGTCAACAATCACAAACTACCTGAGAATACTAAAGCTTCCTGATGAGGTAAAGTCCCTTATCAATGAGTTCAACCTGACAGTGGGACATGCAAAGGCAATTTTATCCGTAGAAGGAAAACAAAATCAGATTCAAGCCGCAAAAAAGATAGTAAAAAATGCCCTAAGCGTGAGAGCGGCGGAAGTCTTGTGCAAAAAAATATCTGCTCTTAAGCATACACAGGTAAAAGAAAAAATACCTGAGGTTATCGAGCTTGAAGATAAGCTCATAAAAACTCTTGGCACCAAAGTAAGAATCCACCACAATCAAGGGAAGGGAAAGATAGAGATAGAGTATTATTCACTGGAAGAACTTGATAGGCTGCTCGAGATTCTTTTGCGAGTCTAACAATAACCGAAAAATAGAGATAGAAAGTTGTCATTTCGAGCAGAGCGAGAAATCTTACCGTTTAAATTAAAGATTCCTCACACCCGTTGAGTGTTTGGAATGACAGTTAAATAGAGTCTGTCCATAAACTCTCATTGTTATAATAGGCTGTCATCTATGAAAAAGCTTTTGCAATAAAAAAATGCACACTCCTTTTTTCTTGTTTTCACTCATGGAAGCGTAGAGACCCTGCTTATCTCTCGCAGCTTCTATGAGTGAAAACCCTATCCTTGTTTGTTCATTATTTTTTTATTCAGTCAGTCACTCCTCTTTAGGTCTTATACCAGTCATCTATCCGCGC
>JBBIIV010000140.1:0-11608 GCA_037446295.1 Nitrospirota bacterium | reverse complement strand
AGGTTCCAGCTGGCAAGGTTGACAATTCCCCGAATATTTACTAATTAGAGTCTGTTCATAAATTGCTGTTTTTTATTTTTGTCATGCCCGAAGCCTGCCCTCGAAGTTTGTAGTCAGGGGTCCTTGATCGGGCATCCAGACATAAGGAATTGGATTCCCACTTTCGTGGGAAACCCTAGATTCCTGCTCCCTGCTTACTGCCTGCAGGGACAAGCTTAGCAGGAATGACATTGTGGAGCATTTTGTTGCAACTAAAATAATATTTTAATTTGTAATTACCTATAGTCTTGCTATAGGGTCACCGTATATTCACCTCTCCGTAAGAGGAGAGAACAAACTTATTTTTATCCTCTAAGTAAAGGGAAAAAATGTTTCCAAAATATTCCCTTCTCCATAAGAAATGACCAAGCTGATTTCATAGTTGCTGTTTGCAACGAATTTTAGGTTCAAAGAAAAATAATATCAATTTAAAAAGCTAGTTATCTGATGGTATAATCGATTGAAATGTCCATTTCCGTTTTATCCAAAGATTCAGACCTTGATTTCCCTCATTTCACCGTCCTTAAGGCCTCCGCCGGTTCGGGCAAGACCTACGCCCTTACGAGGAGGTTTGTACAGTTCATCCTCTCGGAGAAAATAAGAAAAAACCGTCTCGGAAACATCCTCGCAATCACTTTTTCCAACAATGCAGCAAAAGAGATGAGGGAGCGGATTCTCAAGTGCCTGAAAGACCTTTATTTCGGGGATAAGGCGACCTTAGACGACTTCTCGATGCTTGTCTCTCTGGACGACAATGAAATATCCGATAAGGCAGGCAGGCTTATAGACGAGATTCTCGGAAATTATTCGGATTTTCATGTAAAGACCATCGACAGCTTTACGACGAGCATTTTCAAGGCCTCTGCGATTGACTTCGGCTATAACCCGGAATTCGAGATCGTGATGAGCAACGACACACTAATGGAATACTCCTTCAATCTTTTTTTGAGAAAGGTCAGGGAAGGCTCGGATGAGGCGGACCTTCTCGACAGCGTCATAAAAATCATACAAGAGCAAAAGAATCCCGACTCGTCATTCCTCTGGGATCCCGCCGCCAAGCTACTCGAAGAACAGAAGAAGATTTATACAAAACTCGCCTCGGCCGGAAAGACGCCCGTTATCAAAGACTATTCCGCCTTGATGAAAGATAAATGCGGACAGATTAAAAGTAAATTAGATGCCATTGACCGAGAGATAGATATGTCAGGCCTTGCGAGGAATACAAACTCATCATTTCAAAAAATCTTAGATGACGTCAGAAAATCCCGGTTTACCAAACTTATCGGGGCGGGATTGAAGAGACCGCCGGTGAGAAAACCTGATAAAAAAGCGAATAAACAGGACGCCTATGACCGTATAAGCGAAATGTGGTCTGACGCCGCCACCTTAATCAGTGATTATATTAATCTATTCAGCCGCTCGCACTTTAACCCCTATTTGAACGTTTACAAGGCATTCCATGAGATAATCGAGGACACAAAAAAACATCAGGGAAGGATATTCATAGGCGATATTAATTATTATCTTGCAAGCTATCTGAACTCTGAAATAGTGCCCGACATATACTTTCGCATCGGCGAGACTATCTATCACTTCCTTATCGATGAATTTCAGGATACATCCCCTATCCAGTGGAACAATCTTACCCCGCTCATTGAAAATTCACTCGCACAGGAGGGAAGCCTTTTCGTAGTTGGCGACACAAAACAAGCTATTTACGGCTTCAGAAACGCCGATTACAAGATAATGAAAAGATGCCAGAAGGAGAATCTATTTCCATCCTCATCTCATAAAGTGGCTGAACTGGAGACCAATTTCAGAAGCCTTCCAAGGATTCTTGAATTCAACGAGAAGGTCTTCAAGGAAAAAACAGCTTTAGAACCAAAATTCTCTACCCCTGCATCAAAGAGCGGCTTAAACAGTTATTCCCAGAAACCGAAGGGAGGGACTGAAGACGGATATGTCCAGACGACTATACTCGAAAGAAACGATGACGACCCTCCTGAAAGGCAAAAGATCTTCGATATTATCGATGACATCCTAAAAAGGGGATATACATACAATGACATTGCAATCCTTACTCCAAAAAATGAACATGTAGTAATTGTTACAAAGTGGCTCAATGAGAAGGACATTCCCTTTATATCGATGAGCAGCCTCGATGTAAGGAGGAGAAAGATAACAGGAGAGATTATCTCCCTTCTGAAGTTTCTTGATTCGCCTATTGACGACTTATCTTTTGTTACATTTATTTCAGGAGAAATCTTTTCTGAGAATATCGCATCAGCAGGAATTAAGAATAAGTCTTACTGGATACATGACTTTCTCATAGAAAAAAGAGAGGTTTTACCTCTTTATAAAGCTTTTAAAAATGAATTTTGCGATATTTGGGATATCTTTTTTGATGAACTTTTTAGGTATGCCGGATACTTGCCTCTTTATGAGATCGTCGTTCAGATAATGAAAACATTTAAGCTATTTGAGATTAAAGGAAGCGAGGAGGCAGCCCTCGCAAAAATACTCGAAGCAATTAAGGACTTTGAAGCATCAGGTTTGAACAATCTGGGGGATTTCATCGAAATTGCCCAATCCAAAACATCAGGTTCTGAATGGGATATATCCCTCCCGACAAATGCCAATGCGGTAAAGGTTATGACGATTCATAAAGCCAAAGGGCTTGGTTTCCCAGTGGTTATAACTCTCTTATATGGCGACAGAAGCAAGGGATTCGAATATATAATTGAAGAAAGGGGGGATGAGATTTGTCTGCTCAAAATAACAGACGAGATTGCAAATGGCAACGAATATCTTTCAAGGCTTTATCATGATGAAAAGATTAACGAAATGGTGAATAAACTAAATAGTCTTTATGTGGGTCTTACGAGGGCGGAGAGAGAACTTTATGTGATTGGAATAAGAGGGAATGATCACGGCTATCCCTTTGCACTTATACCGTTTGATGAATTTTCCTCCACGCAAAATAAGACGAAAAAGAAACCCGCTGTCAAATGTGCCATAGCAAACGACCTGCCATTATTTTACCCTAAAGAAAAAGTTCCTATTCAAGCAGCGGATAAGCCTTTAAATATTGATGAAAGACTCTGGGGTGAGTTTATTCACAGAGTGTTGTCTTGTATCGAATACTTAGAAGATGGGCGAGAAGACGAGCTTTCCAAAATTATCGAGAAAGTTAGTAAAGAGATGCGTCTTCAGTATCCTGTTGATAAAATAATGAATTTAGTGGGGAAGGTTATCGATGAGAGTTCGCTCGCTGAATATTTTAAATATAAACCCGATAGAGAGATAAGGAATGAGATGGAAATAGTCCACAGCTCAGGAGGCTTATTCAGGCTTGACAGGCTTGTTTCCGATAAAGACAGGGCTGCCGTCATAGATTATAAAACAGGCATTGACGAAGACTACAAAGACAACCATATTCAGCAGATAAAAAATTACTTGAGTACACTTAAAGACATTTATCCTGATAAGCAATTAACGGGGATAATCGCTTACATTGGCTATGAAGATATAAAAACTACACTGGTGCATTATGACCCAGCCTAATTTTATTGCAGTGCCTGCTTATGGCAATTTAATTGAGGATGCAATACGGGTTCTCTTGCCGCACGGAAGGGATTATTCACGCAATTTGGTTATTTTCCCTAACAGGAGACTCGCTCACTTTCTTAGGAAGGAGTTAGCACGGGAAGTTGGAACAGCCCTAATACCCCCAGACATCTTTTCGATAGATGAATTCATAGACTATGTTTATCAGTCGGAACAGATAGATATCAAGATCGAGCCTATTGACGCCGTAGCAATACTTTATGACTTGCACAAGAAGTCAAAAAACAGAATTGGACGTGATGGTTTTATTTCTCCTGAAAGCTTTTTCCCTCTTGGATTGAAAATATTCAATGACATCGAGGAGCTTTATATTGAAAAGATACCTGTTTCAAAGGTCAAAGATATTGATAATTTAGTAGGATGCATTCCTGTTGAAACACATGAAAGGCTCCAAAGGCTTTCTTATTTTTATGAAGAATTCTACAAATTTATCCAGAAATCAGGCTATTCGACCCGTTCAGAGAGATATAGAGCTGCTGCCTCAAAGTTAGATTCATTTAACTTGACTCATTTCAGCAAGATAATACTCGCTGGTTTTTTCGCCCTTACTGAATCCGAAAAGGAGTTGTTCGGAAAAATCCTATCTCACGACAACTCTCTTATCATTTTTAAAGACGGCTCGGGTATAGAAGAAAAAGTTGCGGAAATCGGGATAGAAATTAAATCACCACTGCCGCCACAAACATATGAACCAGATATACGCTTCTACAGCAGTCCTGATGTGCACGGGCAGGTATTCGGTCTGAGCCAGCTCATCAAACAAGAACTGGATAAAGGCAGTCGTACGGATGAGAAGATTTTAATAGCCGTTCCTTCATCCAATACTCTTTTCCCGCTTATCCAGAACTGTCTGAGTCTTTTAAGTCCAAATGATTACAACATATCTATAGGATACCCGCTTTACCGAACCCCTATTTTCGGCTTTTTGAACAACCTGATGGAACTGATCGCATCCATCAGCGATGATAAAATATACCTGCCTGATTATCTCAAATTTGTGCTTCATCCTTACACTAAGAATATCTTACTCGATAGCGAGCCCGAGTGCACAAGGATAATATTCCACACCATCGAGAAGGAATTATCTCGCAAAAAGACTCTGAAATTCTTAAGTTTACAAGAGATTGAAAGTGATGACAGGATTTTAGATGAGATATTTAAGAGGTTGGAAGAACAGAAATCAGGCATTTCGAAAGATAAAATATCAAATTATCTGAAAGAAATACACCAAAATACTATAGGCAGACTCAGTTCATTTAAAAATATTGGGGATTTCGCCGCAAAATGCCTCAGACTGCTCGAATACATTTATAACCGCAGCACCGCCCGTTTGCATCCTCTCTTTTATCCATTTTCAGAAGCATTTATTGCTGCACTCAATAAGATATCAACCTCTCTCATGAAGGATGTATCATTCCCCACAATAAGCGGCTATTTTATGTTTTTCCGAAAATATATAATGACCTGCAGCGTGCCGTTTGAAGGAGCGCCCCTTCGGGGGATGCAGATACTGGGTTTTTTAGAAACGAGGAATCTTTCTTTTGAGACAATATATATCTTGGACGCAAATGAGGATGTGCTGCCTTCAACGAACAAAGAAAGCTCTCTTATACCATTTGCTGTCAGGCAGGGTTTAAAACTGCCGACATATCTTGATACCGATAAAATCTCGGAATACTATTTTGAAACCCTGCTCAAAAGCGCCAAACAAGCTCACATCTTTTTCGTTGAAAACGACGAAACGGAAAAATCCCGCTTCATTGAAAAGCTTCTATGGCAAAGGCAGAAGAAAGACCGCACCCCTGACAGCAAGGGTTTTATATGGCAGATACAGTATAAAGTAGATTTAAAAAGCCCTGCGCCTAAGGAGATATCTAAAACGGAAAAAATTATCGCCGTTTTAAAGGATTTTGTCTTTTCTCCCTCGGCGCTTGGCAGCTATCTAAATTGTGGACTTCAATTCTACTATAACTATGTCCTGAAAATTCACAAGAAGGAAGATTTGATAGGAGATATAGAAAAGACCGACATTGGAAAGCTCATACATACAGCACTGTGCCGTTACTTCGGGAAAATCAAAGGGATTCCCCTAAACGAAAAAAAACTGAGCCTTACAGATATGGACTCCGTTCTGGATAACCTCTTTGACAAACAATTCGGCATAGCTCCGGCAGGCTCTGCATACCTGCTTAAGAAGCAGATTAAGCGCCGCCTGAGGGATTTGCTGAAAGATTATTATATTCCACTTGCCCGGGAAATCCCTTTAAAAGTCCTTAATTGCGAATATAGAATTGAAAATATCCGGGTCGATTCTTACATGTTTAAAGGACGGCTCGACAGCATAGAGCAAAGGGGCGAAAAGACAGTAATCATTGATTATAAGATATCTTCGTCTTCTAATTACTACAAAATAAACTTCAGCAAACTTGACCTGCAAAACAGGGCTTCATGGCAGGAGTCCGTCGGGAGCCTGCAACTGCCTTTCTATATGCTTATGTATTCAGAAGATAATAAAATAGATGCAGATAGTCTTGATGCAATGTTTCTGCTTCTCGGCAGGAATTTAATTAATGAGAAGATAGAACTGCCTTTCTGTGACAGAGGGCTTGACGGCAAAAAATGCTATGAAACAATGCGGGCGCTCATTATAGGCATTTTAAATGAAATCAGCGACCCCGGCGCGCCCTTCTCACCCGCAGGAAACCTGAAGAAATCCTGTCCCTTCTGCGATTATAGATATCTCTGCGGGACAGAGTGGGCAATGAAGTAAAAATAAGCATCTAACCAGAAAGCGCAACAGGATTATTTAGTGTCTGTTTATAAAGTCGGTTTCTGTGTCATTCTCGCAAGCGAAGCGCGTCGGAAATCCTTCTGTAAAGCCAAAAGAAAGATTCCGATCAAGCCGGAATGACAAAAAAATGATAGTTTATAAACAGACTCTATTTAAGCATATTGCCCAACCCTCCTAATCCAGGAACTTGCAGCCCAATGGTGAGTTTCGACATCTCCTCGTTAACCATTTGGTGAGCTCTTCTTAAAGCCTCGTTAGAGGCAGCAAGTATCAAGTCTTGAAGCATTTCTACATCATCAGGGTTTACTACATCCTTTTCAACCCTGATGGAAACGAGCTCGCCCCCGCCATTTGCTGTGACTGTAACCATCCCCCCACCTGCAGAAGCCTCTACGGTTTTAGCCTTGGCTTCTTCCTGAACCTTCTGCATCTGGGTTTGAATCTTTTGCGCCTCGCGCATTAAATCCCCTAACATCTTCTTAGACATCGTTTCCTCCAGCTTCATTATTTATAGGTATGACATCAAGAATCCTTCCGTCAAATAATTGCAGGGCTTCCTGTATAATCGGATTCTTTAATGCCTTTTCTTTTAATTCATCTTTGTTTGCGGGCTGCCCCTTAATGGTCTCTAGTGCAATATCAATGTCCTTGCCGGATAACCCATGGATTGTCTTTTTAATAAAGTCGAGACTTTTCTTTACGGGTTCCTCATGAATGGAATTTCCGCCTTTGTAAGTAATGCATATTTTATCATCTTTAAAAAAAATAAAGCCTTCTTTCAGGCGGCAGGCAAGCAGGTGGTTTGTTTCCCCGATTTTTTCAATTGTTTTATTCCAGACATCTTTAATCTCCGTGTCGCCTGTCACTGCGTCATCAAAGGTTGAGAGGCGACTTCTGGCTTTTGGCTCAGATGGGGCGCCCTTGCCGGGATGAGAAAGGTTATCCTTAGCCATATGGCTTAAACCGATATGCCTGATAGCTTCGTCTATGGATTTGAAATGGCTCAAAAGACTGAGTTTGATAAGGGCTATCTCAAAGGCTGCTCTCGGATAATAGGCATTTCTTATGTAAGGTTCGGCTTTCAGGAGTTCTGAAAAAAGAAGAGCTATATGCTCCTCTGATGTTTTATGTCCTAAGAGATTAAGTTCTTTTAACTCCTTTTCAGTAAAATCTATGGTATCCTCTTCTTCGCGGGTTATCTTCAGGATAAGCAGTTTTCTAATAAACAACAGAAGGTCTCTCGTGATTATTTTCATATCTGCGCCTGAATCAGTAAGCCGTGAAATGATGCCGATAATAATTCTTCTATCTCCATCAATAACTGCTGACACGAGGTGTGAAAGTATTTCCACATCTGTAAAGCCGAAAAGGTCTTTAACATCTGACTCGGTTATTTCATTTGAGAAGGATAATAGCTGATCCAGAATAGTCAGAGAATCTCTCATGCTGCCGTCAGCCGCACGAGCAATCAATTCTATCGCAGAAGCAGATACCTTCATGCCCTCTGATTTAGAGATAAATTCAAGTCTTTCCCTGATTTTGCTGTGCGAAATCCGTTTGAATGAAAAATGCTGACATCGAGACAACACAGTTAGAGGAATCTTTCTTGGCTCTGTAGTGGCTAAGACGAAAACTATATGCGCAGGAGGTTCCTCAAGGGTTTTGAGAAAAGCGTTAAACGCGGAAGTGGACAGCATATGCGCTTCATCAATTATATAGATTTTGTAACTGCCAAAAGAAGGGGCGTATTTGACCCTTTCCCTCAAATCTCGAATATTTTCAACTCCAGTATTAGAAGCGGCGTCAATCTCGATGACATCAACTCCTGAACCACTGGATACCGAGCGGCAGGAAAGACAGTTTCCGCAAGGGTTATCAGTAGGTCCTGTCTCGCAGTTCAAAGCCTTAGAAAGTATCCTTGCAGCAGAGGTTTTGCCAACACCCCTTGGTCCGGAAAAGATGTAAGCATGTGACACCTTGTTCTGTTTAATTGCATTTTTTAAAATCCTGCAGACGGGCTCCTGACCAATCAAATCGTCAAAAGTCTGGGGTCTCCATTTTCTTGCTAAAACAAGGTATGACATGATTCCTCGGTGAAAAAAGGTTTAAATTTCAATTGCCCAAAATTGACACAGAAGTCTATTTAGAGTCTGTTTATAAAGTCAGTTTCTTAGTCATTCTTGCAGCCGAGCCAAAAGTCCAATGTTTTAAAAGTGTTTTTCTACACTCAGGGACCGGCTTGCCGCGGCACCCGAATGAAATGCTTACCGTTGCTTCCTTCCGAACCTGGCGGGGTTCACACACATTCGCTGCGCGGGGCCAGCCCCTGACTATAGAAAAACAGGAAAGCTTAAAATATGTTGTCTCGGCAGCTTCTCTAAAAAACTTTTTTTATTATGACAGAAATACTATTTAGAGTCTGTTTATAAATAACCGTTTTTTATTTTTGTCATGCACAAAGTTCTTAATCGGGCATCCAGAGAGGTTTGAAAACCCTGGATTCCCGCCTTCGCCGGAATGACGGCTTCTTACAAAAAAGATAGTTTATAAACAGACACTATTTATCAATATTAGCATATTTTAGTTGTTGGTGTCTTTACTCGTAAAGATTTGGTTAGAGGTTTATTTTAGGTGTGATATAAGCTAAAATATATCATAATATACCGCTAAGGAGTATCTTATGGATGCAGTCGTTGTCTATATTACTGTTTCAAATGAAGAAGAGGGTGTAAATATTGCCAAAACCCTCGTAGAAGAGAGGCTTGCTGGATGTATCAACATCGTTAAAGATATTCGTTCCATTTATTCTTGGCAAGGCAAAATCGAGGATGAACCTGAACTTCTTTTGATTGTCAAATCTCGCCGCAATCTGTTTAAGAGGCTTAAAGACAGAGTGAAAGAACTTCACAGCTATACAGTGCCAGAAATCATAGCAATACCTATAATTGAAGGCTCTGAGGATTATTTGAAATGGCTTCAGGAGGTAACTGATTAAAAACTCTCCTTAACCTTGCCTCCTCCACTTATAAGATATAGTTATCTTATATTCCACTCCAACGAGTAGAAAAAAGCTTGAAGCAAGCTGCAGGGAATTGATGATTAAAAAGGCTATGAAAGACGAGCAGTATACTGATATTATTTGCAAGGAGTTTTGCAAATTCTATAAGGAAGAAGGCAAAGAGGAGATTCACTGCGGAGGGTATGAACTGTTGAGGAATAATATCACACCCGGTGAACTCATACTGCTCTCCCATTATATACCCAAAGCCCCATTTGCCAGACATTTAGAAGATGCTCTTACGGAATTCGTCTGCAGCAAATGCGATTTTCGGATAGACGGGTGTGATTTCAGGGAGGGTCTTGCAGAACCCCCTTGCGGCGGATATATAATGATAAGCAGGCTTTTGAAATACTTCAAAGATATGGAATGAATCGCCTCCTTTTACTCAGAGTCTGTTTCTAAAGTCATTTTTTGTGTCGTTTCCACAAGCGAAGCGCGTCGAGAATCTTTCTGTAACAACCCCCTAACCCCCTTTATTAAGGGGGAATAAAGAAGGATTCCGGACAAGCCGGAATGACAAAAAAGCCAAAGTTTATAAACAGACCTACTTAATCATCTGCCGGAACCTCTTGAAAAGATGCGCCGAGTCATTCGGTCCAGGGCCGGCTTCCGGGTGATGCTGAACGGATATTACAGGCAAATCTATGTGCTGCATTCCTTCTTCCGTCCCGTCATAAAGATTCCTGTGGGTCAATCTTACCTGACCCTTAAGGCTGCTCACATCCACGCAGTAATTGTGGTTCTGGGAAGTTATCTCCACCCTGCCTGTTTCGAGGTCTTTTACGGGGTGATTCCCGCCGTGATGCCCGAATTTCAGCTTATAAGTCTTACCGCCCATGGCAAGGCCGAGGATCTGATGACCGAGGCAGATACCGAATACGGGTTTTTTGCCGAGTATTTTTTTAGTGTTTTCTATTGCATAAGTGACCGTCCGCGGGTCTCCGGGTCCGTTGCTCAATAGTATCCCGTCAGGGTTCATCTCCAATACCGCTTCAGCGGGCGTTTGGGCGGGAACGACGGTAATGTCAAACCCGGCATCGAACAGGTTCCTCAAGATATTGAATTTAACCCCGAAATCATATACGACTACTTTCGCAGCAGAAAAACAATGGGTAGGGGCGGAGGGATTCTGCTTCCAGCATCCTTCCTTCCATTTGTAAATCTTATCGGTGGTAACATCCTTTACGAGATCAAACGCCGCTATTTCGGGATGTTGTCTGACCTTTTCAAGAAGGCTTTCCGGGTTCATATCGATTGCCGAGATTATGCCCATCTGCGCCCCGTGATTCCTGAGATGACCGGTCAAAGCCCTTGTGTCTATGCCTTCAATTCCGGTAATCCCGTTTTCTTTGAGATACTGACCTAAAGACATCGAAGAGCGCCAGTTGCTGTGAAAGTCGAAATACTCCTTTACTATAAACCCCTCGACCTTGGGGCCGTTAAGGGATTCGACATCTTCGGGATTGATTCCATAATTGCCTATCTGAGTATATGTCATCGTTACTATCTGTCCTTTGTACGAAGGATCGGTGAGTATCTCCTGATAGCCTGTCATCGAGGTATTGAAGACGACCTCGCCTACGCTTTCTCCGGTGTAACCGAAGCTCTTTCCTTCAAACACTGTTCCATCGGATAAAACAAGCACTGCTTTATTCATCAGTTCTCCATTTCATTTGGTTATTTAAAGGCTGTTTATGTGTCATGCCCGCAAGCGAAGCAGATTGAGAATCTTTCTGTAACAACCCCCTTGTTCCCCCTTAGCAAAGGGGGAACAAGGGGGTTGTTACTCCTTTTCTAAGGGAAAATTAAGAAAGATTCCTGCCTCCGCAGGAATGTTAACATGAAAAAGTGCACCTCCAACGAGGGCGTTAGTTTATACTAACCCCTAAATAAATAAAGAGGGCGATAGATGACCTATCCCCTAAAATTAAGAGGAGGTGCACATATGAAGTATATCGGAATTGATTATCATAAGCAATATTTTGTAGCAACAACTATGGACAGCAACGGAAAAGTTATAAGCAAAGAAAAAAAGAAATTAGGGACACATCCAATACTGTTCGGCATGGAATATGCTATTAATAGTAGCA
>JBBIIV010000139.1:0-4417 GCA_037446295.1 Nitrospirota bacterium | reverse complement strand
CCAATCATGATGTATAATGCCCCTAAATTTTCTGCCGAGCTCACCTTCTCCACTCATCTGGTGTCCGTGCTGGCGCCCCATCCGAATATCGCAGGGTTGAAGGACACGTCAAAAGAAGACATCGCCATTTATATCAATGCTGTTCCGAAAGGGGCGAACTACTACGTTCTTGCCGGAACGATCGAAAAATTCTACAAGGGGCTTGTGGCCGGTGCCATTGGCGGGGTTCTTTCGATTGCCAATTACCTACCTGAGATCTGTTGCAAATTGCAGGAACTCTATGAATCCGGAAATCTTGAAGAGGCGCAGAAAATAGATGTCTATGCCCGGCAACTCAGTAAAAATGCGGCTGGAAATTACGGGGTGGCGGGGGTCAAAGCGGCGATGGATCTGCTCGGCTATTATGGCGGAAATCCAAGAGTGCCGGTCTTGCCAATGAACGATCAGGCAAAGGCTGAGTTGAAGGCGGTCCTTGAAAAGGAGGGGTTGATATGAAGAAGGTGCTTCTCTCCAAGGAGATACAATCGGCTGCCTTGGACCTTCTCGTCGGCAAAATAGAGCCCGTCATCTTACCAGACAATTCTGAAGAGACAGCAAAAGAGTTGATCAAGGATGTTGAGGGGATTATCTTACGGACCAACATCAGGGTTACCCGCGAGCTGATGGATGCTGCGCCGAATCTTAAGATCATCTCCCGGACCGGTGTGGGGGTCGATAACGTGGATGTGGAAGCAGCCACTGAAAAAGGCATCCTGGTCTGCAATACCCCTGGCGTGAATGCAATCTCCGTCGCAGAACATACGATCGCCCTGATATTAGGTGTCACCAAGCAGCTAAGAATCATGGACAAGGGGGTGCGTGAGGGAAACTGGAAAATACGGAACGCCTCGATGGCCATGGATATTGATGGAAAAACATTAGGGTTGGTTGGCGTCGGGCAGATCGGTTCGTCCGTGGGGAAGAAGTGTCGCCTGGCGTTTAATATGAAGGTGATCGCATACGATCCTTATGTACAACAGGCGGAGGGGATTGAACTTCGGTCAACTTTAGATGAAGTCTTTAGCCAGGCGGATATTGTATCGATTCACGTACCGTACATGAAAGAGACTCATCGCCTGGTCAATGCCAGTCTCTTGAGCCTGATGAAACCCGAGGCTTGCCTCATTAATACCTCTCGCGGCGCGGTGGTTGATGAGAAAGCGCTGATTGAGGCATTAGAAAAAAAGTCCATTGCAGGGGCAGGATTGGATGTCTTCGAGGAAGAGCCCCCCTCTCTAAATAATCCGCTTTTCAGGTTTGACAACGTTATCACCACTCCCCATTCAGCAGCCTTGTCCAGGGAATGTGAGCTGAAAGTCGCTATGACAGCGGCGCAAGCGGTGGTGGATTATGCCGAAGGGAGGCAACCGAAGTATGTGTTCAATAAGAAGGAGTTGCAGTTGGAGTAGCCCTGGATTCATAGCAAATCAAAAGGAGGTTGCATTGAAATCATGGAAAAGAAGTATGATTTGGTGAGTTTTGGGGAAGCAATGATCAGATTCAGCCCTCCTGATCATGCCAGATTGGAGCAGGCACACGCTATGTCTCTGGCCATTGCAGCCGCGGAATTGAATGTGGCTGTGAACGTCTCACGTCTTGGCTTAAAGGCTGCATGGGTTTCGAAATTGGTGGATACCTGGTCAGGGCAATATATCATGAATAAGGGGAGAGAGCATGGGGTTGACATGAGTGGCGTTAAGTTGATCCCCTTTGACGGCAGGGGAAACATCAGAAACGGTCTCTGTTTTGTTGAAATAGGGATTGGACCCCGGCCGAACAGACAGATTTACGACCGGGGCCATTCTGCGATTAGTGGCGCCCAGCTGGGCGAGTTTGACTGGGAGAAAATCCTGTCGCAGACAAAGTGGTACCACACAACCGGCATCACGACCGCGCTGTCAGACCATGCGATCGCCCAGGTTCAGGTTTCACTCCAGACGGCGAAAAAACTCGGTGTGAAGACGAGTTTTGACTTAAATTACCGGTCAACATTATGGAAGCCCGAGAGAGCCCAACAGGTGATCAAGGACGTGATTTCGTATATTGATGTGCTGATTGGGAACGAAGAGGACTTTGAGAAAATGTTGGGGATCAAGGCCGATCATGTTTCCCAGGAGTATTCAAACCTTGACCCGGAGAGCTATCGATCTGTCGCCAAGAGAGTCGTGGAGTTATATCCGAACATCGAAGTGGTCGGTACCACCTTAAGGGAAGCCAAGACCGGGTTGCTCAATGACTGGCAGACGGTCATGCTCCATAAAGGCGAGTTCTTTGTGTCCCGCAAGTATGAAAACCTTGAGATCCTTGACCGGACAGGCGGAGGAGACAGTTTCGCAGCCGCCTTGATTTTTTGTCTGCTTGAAGGGAGTAAGCCGCCGCAAGAGATGATTGACTTCTCAGCGGCCTATTCCGCCCTATGTCATGGGTTCTTCGGCGATTGGAATTGGGCATACAAAGAAGAGGCTGAAAGGGTGATGAGGGGCGCAAGCGCCAGAGTCATCCGGTAATTTCAAAGGAAGGGCTTGCAGGGTACTTGGAATCATAAGGAGGGATACCCATGGAGAATAAAATCATCAGTTTCCGCTCTCCCCATCTCATCTTAGCAGGAATTGGGGCTTCAGAAAGAGTGGGGCAGGAAGCTAAGGAGATGGGAGCCCAAAAGGCTCTTATCGTAACAGACAAAGGGGTGATCGAGGCAGGGATAGGAGAGAAGATCATCGATTTATTAAAAAAGGAAGGGATTGGGATGACTCTGTTTGATCAGGTTATCCCCGACCCTGATATCACTTGCGCTCAAACCTGCATTGATATGGCGAGAAAGGACCGCCCCGACCTGATCGTGGGGGTAGGTGGAGGAAGCCCGATGGATATTGCCTCCATTACTTCTGTGATGTTAACCAACCCTGGCGCAATTGAGGATTACTTTGGAGTAAATCTGATAAAAAATTCAGGAATTCCGACTTTCCTCATCCCTACCACTGCTGGAACCGGTGCAGAGGTGACCCCGAATGCGGTATTGACCATTATAAAGTTGAAGCTGAAAAAGGCCGTCGTCAGTCCGTATATATTGCCTCGAGTGGCCTTCATCGATCCTCTGCTCACTCTCTCCATGCCGCCCTCTGTAACCTCCTATACCGGCATGGATGCATTGACTCATGCCGTGGAGGCCTTCACCAGTAATAATGCCACTTTCCTAACTGATATTTTTGCGAAGGAGGCTATCCTATTGATTGGCTGCCACCTCAGGACCGCAACGGCGAACGGGAAAAACCTGGAGGCGCGTAATGGAATGTCTATGGGCAGTCTTTTCGCTGGAGTGGCATTAGCCAATGCCGGGGTGGGCGCAGTCCATGCTCTCTCCTATCCATTAGGAGGTGAGTTTAACGTTCCCCATGGAATAGCCAACGGTCTCCTCCTACCCTATGTGATGGAATTTAACGTGTTAGGAAATATCCCAAAATTTGCCAAGATTGCGCAATTCCTCGGAGAAAAGGTGGATCATCTGCCACTTCTTGAGCAGGCCTATAGGGCGCCCAGGGCAGTGATGGCCATCTATCGGGACCTAAAGATTCCCCAATCCCTGAGGGAATTAAACATCCCAAAAGAGGTGATTCCTGACATGGCCAGGGCGGCAATCACCATTACTCGATTGATGGAGAATAATCCAAGAATTCTGACGGTTCAAGACGCAGAGCGAATCTATGAAAAGGCTAACGATGGTAAATTCTAAGAAGAGAAGGGGAGAAGAGTCATGTTTGGCTACCACAGGAGACTCCTAAGAGTGGATCTGACCAGCCGAAAGGTTGAAGTAGAAGATTTGAATGAAGCCTTTCTCCGGAAATATATCGGAGGTCTTGGTATCGAAGCTAAAATTCTTTATGAAGAGACTGGTTCTGAAACCGATCCCCTTTCGCCGAAAAATTTGCTGATGGCTATGACAGGCCCTTACACCGGGACAGGGGTTCCCACTTCAGGCAGGCACCATGTGGCGGCTCGTTCTCCCCTGACCGGACTTTTTGGAGAATCAAACGTCGGAGGTTCTTGGGCTGTCCACTTCAAAAGGGCCGGGTTCGATGGGATCGTCATCAAGGGAAAGGCCGAAAGCCCGGTTTACCTCTGGATTCGAGATGGGAAGGTGGAGTTCAGAGAGGCCAAATCCATTTGGGGAAAGGACTCCTATGAATCGGCTGAGTGGTTGAAGAAGGAGACTTCAAGGGAAGCCACCGCTGCTGTCATCGGACCTGCTGGGGAGCAAATGGCCAAGATCGCCAGCATCCCTCATATCGGGCATATCGTAAGATCGGCAGCACGGACCGGCATGGGAGCGGTGATGGGTTCTAAAAACCTGAAAGCCATTGTCGTCTTTGGGGACGGGCCG
>JBBIIV010000138.1:0-7137 GCA_037446295.1 Nitrospirota bacterium | reverse complement strand
TAATTAGCGAATAATTCTTTTATGGGATATCTCATATTTTATGAAAGCAGTCTTTTTACGGCAAGTTTTTAATTGGGACCGAAAAAATAGAGATAGAAAATAGAAATATGTTTTCCCTGACACTCACTCTCTGTCATTCCGAGCGGAGCGAGGACCCTTGTAGTTTTAAGCCAAAGATTTCTCCCACCCTTTGGGTGTTCGGAATGACTAACAAAGTCAATGCGTTTGTGTTGCTATCTCTACTTTTCAGTTGGGAATATTGTGGATACAATTAAGGAGGCAGTTATGAATAAAGATAAGTTTACTGAGTTTATTTTAGGTAAGGGACTTAAATCAACGAGGAAGAGAAATGAAATACTTGATGCGGTCCTGCAAACTCATGGACATTTCGATTCTGATGAACTGTATATCAGGTTGAAACAGAAAGGTTCCAAAGTCTCGAGGGCGTCAGTTTACAGGACCCTCCCCTTGCTTGTTGAGAGCGGCTTTATCGAGGAAGTTGAGAGGGTGGACAAGCATGCCCATTATGAAAAGGTCTCTTCAGGTTCACACCATGACCATATGATATGTATAAAGTGCGGTAAGGTGATCGAGTTTTTCTCGCCGACTCTCGAGATGCTTCAGGATGAGATATGTACAAAAGAGAAATTTTACAAGGTTAGACACAGCCTCGAGATATTCGGCTATTGCGAACAGTGTAAGAGTTAACTTTTAGACACTAACATGGAAATCAAGTATATTATTTATTTTTTAATAGGTGGGACTGCCGTTAGTCTTGTGACCTATCTTGCTGGCAGCGCCAAAGGACTGTTAGCCGCTTTTTTTGCTAATCTCCCTGTTATAACATTTATAACATTTCTTACTATATATGCAGACTCAGGCGAGAAAGCTGTTATCGATTATGCAAAGGGTCTTTTAGTAATGCTTTTCCCATGGCTTGCCTATATTTTTTGTATTATTTTTCTCACTCAAAGATTAGGTCTTATGCCATCATTGTCAATAGGCTTAGTTTCTTATTTTGTGCTTTCATACCTTATAATAACTATTAAAAAAATCTGATATTGCAGGATTAAGCATGGAAGGTTTCATTGAAAAGAGGGTTTATAGGACAGAAAAAGAGCTTTTAAAGCAATTTGATGATTTAATAGCTATAGAAAAAAGGGTCAAGATTAAGGTTAATGGGAGCGAGGTCTTAAGCCTTTACTGCACGCCTCTTATGATAAGGGAGTTGGTAGTGGGCATTATGATGACCGAGGACATTATAAATGGCTCATGGTGTTCTGAGAGGATGTCTATACTATATGGAGATGAGGTTGAGGTTGATATAGCAGCCGAAGGAGAAATCTCCACAGAAGGAGCGGTTATCACTTCAGGATGTATTGGCGGGATTACCTTTCCTAAAAGATTATCTTTAAAGAAGATTGACGACTCTTTTCAGATAAGCTCAACCAGAATACTTAAATTATTTAAGATATTCCAAAATGCATCCAGACTGTTTAAGCTTACAGGTTGTGTTCATAGCGCTGCTATCAGCGATGGTGAGGATATGCTATGTCTTGCAGAGGACATAGGAAGGCATAATGCAGTCGATAAAACCATCGGATATATGCTTTTGGAAAATATACCCTTCCATAGCAAAATAATGCTTGCAAGCGGCAGGCTTTCATCTGAAATCGTTTCAAAGTGCGCAAAATGGAGCATTCCTATCGTTGCAAGCAGGACATCCCCTACAAGCCTCGCTGTCGAGATAGCCGAAAAGACTGGCATTACGGTAGTAGGCTTTGTCCGTGCAGGCAGGATGAATATTTATACAAGTCCTGAGAGGATTATCCTTTCGTGAGAATTCGGTAGAGCAGAATTTTATGACTATTCGCGAGCAAACAGAACAAATAGAGAAACAGATTCTCAACCCGAAGGCGTGTCTGAGTTCTCAAAGCAAGGGCAGGGCAAAGGTCGAGAAAGAGGATGATATAAGGACATGCTTTCAAAGAGATAGAGACCGCATCATACACTCAAAGGCATTCAGGAGGCTCAAACATAAGACTCAGGTTTTTCTTGCGCCGCACGGCGATCATTACAGAACAAGGCTTACTCATGTGCTAGAGGTATCGCAGATCGCCCGCACAATCGCTAAGGCATTAAGATTTAACGAAGACCTTGTTGAAGCTATTGCTCTTGGACATGACTTAGGGCATACGCCTTTTGGTCATGCTGGAGAGGCTATACTCAGAGAGATTCACCCGAGCGGTTTTGACCACTATAAGCAAAGTTTAAGGGTCGTAGATATACTTGAGAGGGATGGAGAAGGGCTTAATCTTACCCTTGAGGTGAGGGATGGAATATTGAAACACTCAAAGGGGAAGGGCTTAATATTTTCCATCTCCGACAAAGGTAACCCGATCACCTGTGAAGGTCAGATAGTAAGGATTTCCGACATTGTTGCTTATGTAAACCATGACCTTGATGATGCTTTAAGGGCTGGGGTAATCAAAAAAGCGGATGTTCCAAGAGATATTACTAAAATTGTAGGTGAGGCATACTCAAAGAGAATCGATGTTATGGTCAGGGATGCGATACAAACAACCCTTTCTTTTGAGAGTTCTAAGATAGTCCTAAGCGATGAGATGTCAGCTGCAATATATACCCTTAGAGACTTTCTGTATGAAAGGGTTTATGAGAGCGAGAGGATAATTAAGGAGTTTAACAAGGCAAAGGGTATCTTATTTGCACTTTATACATATTATTTGGAGCATCCCGAGGATATTAACAAACATAATGTCCCCTCCGATATGACAGAAAGGCATAAAATAGTCAGGGATTTCATAGCTGGTATGACGGACAGCTTTGCACTGATGACTTATGAGAGATTATTCCTGCCCGAAAGATGGACTGTTTTGTGAGATTTGGCTTCCCTGGATGATAGACACGGATTTTTCTTATTATGGAAAAAGAAGGTTCAGGTTTCTAACCTGAACCTTCCCGCTAATGTGGTGAAGCCTTACCTAAAAACTGGTTTTCTAAAATCACTACAACTTAAACTGTTTGACGACGGATTGAAGCTCTAACGCAACCCTGTCAAGTTCTTCAGCAGTCCTTGCAATCTGAGCGGTGCTGGAAGAAAACTCCTTTGCCACTTCAGCAACGCTCGAAATGTTTGAAACCATCGAATCAACTGTAGTTGACTGTTCATTTGAAGCTGTAGCCATTTGCTGAATCAGCTCAGTTTTCTTTTCCACTCTGGCTACGATTACTTTTAATGATTCTTCAGCCTTGTTTGCCATTTCAACTACTCGGCTGACATCCTCGATGCTTTGATTCATTGCGTGGTGGGATTTAGCGACACCATCTTGAATTGATTTTATGATGCCGGCAATCTCGGATGTTGCTGATGCGGTCTTTTCTGCGAGTTGACGCACTGAGTCTGCAACTACAGCGAAGCCTCTACCCTTGTCTCCTGCCTGGGCCGCTTCAATAGCAGCATTAAGGGCGAGCAAGTTTGTTTGATCAGCGATATCCTTAATTACCGCAGTTACTTCACCGATTTTTTGTGAACTTTTCAATAATCCAGTAATAGAGGAAGACATATCAACAATTGAATTTTTTACAACCTTAATGCCGCCTATCGCCTCTTTGACAACTTTTTCGCCATTGATAGCCTCCTTTTTTGTCTCTTCGGCATATTTTGCTGACGCCTGCGCATCTTTTGTAACGCTAAGGGCTGTCGCAGACATTTCTTCAGCCTCTGATGAAAGGGTCCCGGATTGATCTGATTGGCTTTGGGCGCGGGATGAAAGCTCCTCTGCGGTTGCGGCGAGTTCGGTCGAAGATGTGACGACTACCTCAACCTTTTGGGCTACTTGCGAGATGCTCTTGTGCAGCTTCACAACGAGTTCATCAAATCCGCGGCATAGTTTTCCAATTTCATCATCGCTTTTCATTTCCATTCTTTTAGTTAAATCGCCTTTGCTGATATCAGTTATCAAGTCAGAGGTTATTTTAAGCGGTTTGGTGATAGAGCGGCCTATCCAACCTCCGAGAGTTAAAGCTATAACTACAGATAATATTCCAATAATCCCAACCATATATACTGTACTGTTAGCTACATTATTGACGGAGATTATCGCTGCTTCTTGATTAACGCCGGCATCAGATACTACCTTATTGCTTTGCTCTAATTGTTTGGCTACTATCTCCTTCATTTTTGCATTAAGGGTTTCGAGTTCATCATTGCTTTTCAATGCAGTTCTAATTTTATCCGCTGCTGCCGAATACTCCTGCTGAACGGAAGATAGAGCTCCCATCGTAGATAGCAATATCTTCTGGTCATCTGTATAGCCTCCTTTTGTCAGCAGTTCCTTTAGTTTTTTGCCTATGTCGTTCGCCTGTGAAAAAAGGCTGTTTACAGTAGAAGCTGCGCTATTAAATTCATCCGTTCTTTTTAAGCTGATGGAATGATTTATATTCGATTCTATAGATGCATTTGTCAGAGAAAGCGATGATGCTGACGCTATAATTGTATTGGTATCGGTAAAGGAATTGATATTTTTGGTCATTGCCCCTGTATTTGTCTTCAGGATAGTATTTGCGTTATTAATCTCCCTTTCGATTAGCGGCATCATATATGCAATTTCATAACCTATCTGTTTTGCAAGAGATTCGATAGGCTCTTTAAGGCTCTCATCTTCTTCTCTGAGATATTTTAGCTGTGAGGATGCAAGCCCCTTCGGTCCAGCAGCATTCTCATTAATTGAATTAATTTTTTGGGTAAACTCCTGCACGGTTTTTTCAATTCCCTTAATATTTTTAAGGGCGGTGAGTATTGTTTTTACAGTCGCGATGATATTATCCTTTAGGACGGCTACAGGTCTTTTATCGTTGGTAACAGGGATTTTGGAGATAAAAAGATTCAAATCTTTTAAGCCGTCTCGAACTGTTATGAGATTATTAACCTGTTGGTTGGTTGCCATCACATTGTCAACCCCGCTAATCATGGCTGTTGATGTGTTCTGCTGGAGTTTGCGCATCGATATATCGAGGTCCTTCATCTTTTTAGAAGCCTCTGCCAGCCTGCCTTTTATAGATTTAACTGCGCTTGCTGTAGCCTCCTCGGCGCTCAATTTCCGTTCTACGTTTTCAAGAACTAATCTTGTAATATCCGCAATTTCTCTATCTTCAGATGATTTCTCCCCCTTTAATAGTGCCAATTCGTCAGAAGCCTTTTTAGACTGTTCAAGCGAAGCAGAAACAGCCTCTTTAGACCTTTTGTACTCATCTAATGAAGTTGAAGATGATGTAGTGATAAGATTCGCAGCGTGCGCCTGAAGCGCCCTTTGTTGATTTACTGCCTTCAACTGATAAGGGGTTGTCCTCTGGGTAAGTTCGTTAATATTCTTCTTGATTGATTGAATCCCGAATATAGCGGAGAATACTATGATAACCATTCCAACAAATACTACTATTATATTAATAATAAGCCTGAGCTTGATAGTCATGTTTAAGCACCTAATAATAGCCGGCTTCTAAAATAACCGGCACAAAGGGAGGTGCTCTATGCGCCTTCCCTTTGTGATTTTTTAAAAAAGTTACCTCTTAATCAAGTTTAGGAGGCAATCCAACCTTCGACCTTGCCTCACTCCATTCTTCGAAACTAATAGCAGCCTTTTCTCCGGGCATCTCATTTATTATCTCAAAATAATCGAGCTGATATTTGTCTTTCTTGACAACATCTGCTTTTTTACCCCGAACGGCATAAACCGTCTGCACAGACTGATGGTCAAATGCCCTCCAGTATTGCTCATCTTTCAGCCCAATGTACTTATGCCCTTCAAGAGCCTTGATTACTTCCGTTGTGTCGAAGGTTTTCGCCCTTTCTACGGCTTCTTTATATTGATGGAGAATCACATAAGCTGATGCGCCTGATGTGTTGGGATATCTCTTATATTTTTCCTCGAATTTTTTTACAAAATCAATGCCTTTTTTATAGCCTTTGTCAAGAGGAATCTTCCACGACCACGGCAGTGTTCCAAGAACGCCCTCCATAGCTTCAGGACCTGCGCCTTCCGCCATATCCTCTGTCAGGTTAGGAACGACTATCTGCATCTTATTCTTAAGCCCCATGTCATAAGCCTGCTTAAGGGCTATCTCCATATCCTTCCCGAATTGCACAAGGATCAACACATCAGGATTTGATTCTTGTGCAAGCGTTAATGGACCTTTAAAATCAGTGGTTCCAAGTTTAGTAAGAACCCCTTTATTGACTACCTTATCCGTAGTATCTGTGTATTTTCTAAAGGCGTCTTCTGTAGTCCAGCCCCAGTTATAGTCTGAAGTGATATAAAAGTATTTTTTCCCTCCGAAGTTTTTCTTAAGATAGTCGGAGATGACTCTTGCACCCATGCCTGAATCATAGCACTCCCTGAATATAAATTTATGCCCCTCCTCTCCTGTCACCTCTGTAGCATAGGTAAGAGTGCCAAATGCCAGTCTCTTCTTGTCTTTTGCAACCTTCCCGACAGCAACGATAACAGCGCTTGATGAACCGCCAAATATCATGGGCACCCCTTCTTTGTCATATAGTTCGATGGCGTTCTCGCGTGCTATCTTTGGGACGCTTTTTGTGTCGCGATAAACGAGTTGGATCTTTTTTCCTAAAATTCCACCAGCAGCGTTAATCTCTTCTGCTGCCATATCTGCCGCCCTTCTTTGGTCGAGACCTTGTTTTGAATAAGGCCCTGTTTCAGGATAGTTTAATCCAATCTTAATCACATCACTCGCAGTAACAGTGCAATACAGAGCCCCGGTAAAAATAAGACTGATTGCTGCGATTACACACACCAGCATTTTGCCTGAAATTATTTTATACATGTGTGCCCCCCTAAAATTATCTTAAAGATATTAGCCGCTAAAAGCGGTTTTTATATATATTTTCAAGATTTAGCTATAACTTTGCTAAAGCTTTCTACAACTTGGCATCCTGAAGATGTCCTGAATGAAACGAAAAAGCGGGGACAAGAATATTTCTTTAAAAAAACCGTGATTCTTAGCTTCGCCTCTCAATGACAGCTTTCTCCTTTCTCCGAATCCTAAATAGTGTCTGTTTATAAACTGTATGAAAATCTTTCTGTCATTTCGAACGAA
>JBBIIV010000137.1:0-10538 GCA_037446295.1 Nitrospirota bacterium | reverse complement strand
CTTTTGCAACTTCCTTTATAAAATTATCGCTTCCATATACCGCTCTTCTGTTCATTTCTCCCTTCATTGAACCCTTCTTTTTAATCATCCCTTTCACAAATTGCCTATATTTCTTTCTCCTCTCTCCTTCATCTTTTGAGAGGTTTTTGTAGAGTAGGTAATTCCCTCTGGTAAGGATGTGATATACATAATTCTTTGGGAGCTACTCTCGCAAGCCCCGGCATGATTAAAATCTATCAGATTACACTACTTTTTGTCAATAAATAGAACCGTCCCTTTTCTTTACTTAAACTCTGCTTTTTCGTCATTCTTGCGGAGGTAGGAACTAAGTGGCAGAACCAGTTTAAAATATATAAAGAAACTTTCTTGGGTCTTTATAGGGGTGGCACTCACTGCAAAGGTCTTTTTTGTTTGGTAGTCCGATACTCCATGTATGCGGTTTATGGCAATACATACATTCAATAGCTTGTTTTGCGTGAAGTCCGTGCTGCCCGACAGTCGCCTCGGTCTTATGGCATTCGATGCATATGGAATTTGTGGGTTTGCTTGTCAAGTGCGGTTTGTGGCAATAGTGGCAGGAAAGTTTGCTTTTTGGATTTTTTTGTAGCATCTTAACATGGCACTTTGTGCATTTGTCGGGAGGTGTCATAACTGGGTGTTTTCTGGTAAATGGATGACAGTTTATACAGGAAAATTCTGCAATGCTAATGCCGTGAACATCCTTATCTTTGTGACAATTAATGCAAGATCCGTTATTATGCGGCAGATTGTGGCGGTCTAAAACATGACATTGTTTGCATTCAATTTTCCTCATAACTACATGCTTTGCGTGTCCATATGCCTTGCCAGGGGATACAGCGCCCTGGGACGCAGTATTTTTATGGCAACCCAGACACTGCATCCAGGGTTTTTTCCTGCCATGATTTAGGGATATTGGGTCTGCTCCCTTTGCTATATAGCCAAGAAGCCTTTGATTTTGTTCAAGAACGCCGATTTCATGGCATTTCTGGCAAATCACTTTGCTATGAGAGCTTTTCTGCCAATCTACATGTGACTCACTTACAAGATGGCATGTTGTGCAGAAGTCAGGGTCATTTTGAGTATAGCGGTAATAGCGATAGCCGTACAAGAAAACAAATATTATTAGAATAGCAAAAATAAACCCTTTTATATTATGACTGATTTTCATAATTTTTAAGACAAGATTTAAAATTTAAGCGGTGCTGAATCACTTTATTGTGAGACTTCATGTTATGCATAATTTTATCAAAACTAAGCTATTAAAAAATAGAGACCGAAAAATAGAGATAGACCTGCAGACCGCTCTATTTAGAGTCTGCTTATAAATTGCTGTTTATTATCTTTATCATGCCCTAAGCCCGGACTCGAAGTTTGTAGTCGGGGGGTCCTTAGTCGGGCATCCAGACATAAGGAATTGGATTCCAACTTTCGTGGGAAACCCTGGATTCCTGTTTACACGGGAATGACAGACCATAATAATTATTACATTTTTTACCGGACACTACTGACTTTGATACTATAAAATGTTTGAGGGTATTTATGCCTGCTAAACAAAAATTAAATTGCAGTTTCTATGTTTATCACATAAGCAGGGAAGTAACAGCAAATTTTTGAGGGCATCACTTATTTTTATATTTTTAAAACAGCTAACGAGAAAACTCAGATAAATTGTGCTCCACTTCACTTACAAAGACATAATCGTTAGTGCTTGCGCAAACCATTTACATTTCTCCGAGTGCCAGTCTTGAATTTTTTAAGTTGCTTTGTAGTAAAATACATCGCTTTTCTTTGAACAGTTTAATGGGGGTAAGAATACATTATGAAGCAGACGATAAGCAAGCTACAGGAGAAAACAAGGGATTTTGTTAAGAAGCACACTAAACTAACCATTCTTATCATTTTCGCCCTTTTTGCAATATATACTTTCGTCAGTATTGAAGCTCTCCATTACACCAGCGCACCTAGCTTTTGCAAAAATTGTCATCCTGAAGAAAAAGCTGGCTTGTTGGGTGAAGTTTACACTTGGCAAATTACACCCCATGCAAAGGCTGGCGTTGAGTGCCTCGACTGCCATGGAAAGATAGGCTTCATTGGCTATATGAAAGCAAAGATGGGTGGCTTGAGAGATGTTTATGGTGAGTTTTTTAAGTCCCCTGAATATAAACTCGAGATACTCAGACGGTCATCAGAAAGCCCTAAGTATGCTGCAAAATTAGTCCCGAATGAAACATGCCTTTTCTGCCATACTGATTCATACAACCAGAAAATAAGAAAAGAAACTATTATGAAGGTAGTTTTTACAATGAGAATGGTTGATGGAGTCAAAAATCCTGATTTCAGGACATCAAAAGGGCTTCCCGACATCCTTACTGACAATGTCAGCGAGAAAGCCGGAATAGACCCGAAACATAAAACACACTATGATAAAGGCTTCAACTGTGTTGACTGCCATTTAGGAGTCGCTCATGGCGGGCAGCCGTTAAACAAGCCTAAAAAGCAAACTTGCTTTGAATGTCATGATAAATCCAGAACCGCTAAAACGCCTGATAATTATGACTGCACATTTTGTCATAGGAGCGAGGAAAGCATGATTCCCAAATCCGCTATTACCTATGGCAAGGGCAAAACTGCAGTGAATTTTGCTCATGACACACATACAATGATATCTTCTTGCAAAGATTGCCACACAAGGCTATTTCCTATGCAAAAAGGACTGACTAAGATGACATTTGAAGACCACAGTGCAGGAAATGCCTGTTTTTCATGTCATAACGGCAAAAAGGCATTTTCATGGACCTCGTGCACGAGCTGCCACCCCGAACCCCCCTTTCCCCAGAAGCCGATAACCTATAAGCAAAAAGATGCAGCACCGGTTGATTTCAGCCATGAGTTTCATTCCTCTGTTTTTGGATGCAAAGATTGCCATCCGAAGATCTGGCAAATGAAAAGGTCAAGTAAAAAGATGACCATGGACGCTATGTATGAGGGCAAGTTTTGCGGGGTATGCCATAATGAAAAGGACGCTTTTGCAGCCACAGATTGTGACAAATGTCATATTGAGCCAAAGAAAAAATAATAAATAAACGATTACATAGAATCTGTTGTTTATAAACTATGGCTTTTTTGACCTTGTCAGAATCTCCCCATTTTTCTCTTATTGCCACCAATAAACCATTGATAATATTAGATGCAGATTTTTGCATTCAAAATATGTTGTATAACTTTTATCTTTACTTTAGCCATTATTGTATTGATATATAACTTTTTATTGAGTGTAATAATACATGTTCTTAAAAGTAGTTAAATCGTCTCAAAACATCGAATATGTCTATGTGTTTGACGGCTTCAGAGACCAGCAGGGCAGGGTCAAGCATAAATATCTATTCAGTCTTGGCAGGCTTGAGGATTTTATGAATACTCCTTCATTATCTTAATAAAATAAAAGACGAAAATGGATGTATTCATAAGATAGAGGAACAAAACAAAAAATATGCTGGCACATTCAAAATACCAATAATTGGCAAAGCGGAAAGTTTAAATGTCGATATGTCAGCATCTATATCCCTCTATGAAGTTATTCGGCAGCGGCCATAAAAAGGGACTTTGCAAGTGTCATAGATTTTTAATCCGTTGAGATGGGTTCAGCCCGTTCCTAAAAACTATTTCAATTTCTTTCTGAGGGTTAGGCGATTTATGCCAAGTATCCGGGCTGCTTTAGATTGGTTCCCATTTGTATATGATAAAACATAATCAAAAATATATTTATCAATCTCTGCAAGTATCTTTTCGTAAATGTTTTTTTCTTTTTTTTCTATGGATTCCTTTATCCACTGTATAAATATCCCTGACAAGGGTTTGGAAATATTTTTTTCTTGAGAAAGCTGTTGACGCCTCAATTCTCCTAATTCATGAGTTGTCAGTGAATTGGTTTTGCACTGCGCCATAGAAGATCGTATAATGTTTTCAAGCTCCCTGATGTTTCCGGGCCAATCATAAGAGTATAGCCTCTTTAAATATTCCTTGGTAATACCTCTAATTAGGCGAGGCGCTGTATGCCTGTATCTGTTTATAAAAAAGTGGATGATTGGGAGTATATCCTCTTTACGTTCTCGAAGGGGGGGTATATGTATTTCCGTAACCCGAAGCCTGTGGTATAAATCCTCCCTGAATTTACCTTCCTTTACCATAGTCTGTAAGTCTCTGTTGGTAGCCGATATAACCCTTACATCAACATGAACCTCTTTAGTGCTGCCTATAGGGTAGAAACTCATTGTCTGCAGGAACCTTAAAAGTTTTCCTTGTAAAGAAAGCGGTAATTCCCCCACCTCATCGAAAAAAACAGAACCTTCATCTGCTATTTTTAAGATGCCTTCTTTTGCCGCAAACGCACCAGTAAAAGCCCCTTTTTCAAATCCAAAAAGTTCGGACTCAAGTAAGGTATCGGGAACGGCTGCGCAGTTAACCACCACAAAAGGCTTTCCAAATCTTGAAGAAAGCTGGGCTACAGATTCTGCTATAAGCTCTTTTCCTGTCCCAGTCTCTCCTGTAATAAGCACAGGCGCATCGACCTGCGCTAAACGAGCAAGCTTTTTACAAACATCCATTATAATGGTCGAATTCCCAACAATCGCGCAGGTCGGGGTCGGAGGGAGATTTTCGATAGGAATAATATGCCTTATTTCTTTGGCAAACTCATTTAATTCTTTAAGGATACCGGCGATAGCCTCATTTTTGATAGGGCGCAAAAGCACATCATATGCGCCGAACCCGACTGCTTCCATAATAGGTTGCGTCGTTTTCTGCTTAGTGATTGCTACAACGAAGTTTTCTTCTTGCAGTTCCTTTATTTGTCGCGGTTTCAAGGTGTCAATGTCGAAAAAAATAAAGGAGTTTTTCTCATCAGAATTGGGCATAAGAGTAACCCCAACTGGAATTGCCTCTGTCAGTTCTTTTTTTAGAGAATTGTCTTTTGTGAACAAAACTATCTTACACACCATCATTACCCCTGTATATTTAGCATACAAGCTGATTAAAAAATAATCAATTGAAGTTTCAATAACTTTAATAAATTCTTTATTTTCCAATGGTTTAAGACTGGCATAGGTATTGCTCTATTAGAACACACACTAAAATTAAATGGAGGTTGTAATGGAAAACGGAATCAAAATATACGGGCTTTGCCTGGACAGATTAAGACATCAAATAGCAAGTCTTAAACAAAAAACACTGGAAGCAGCAGAAGTAGGAGAAGAAGTTGTATTGCTCGAGTCTTACAACAGTGGTGATGTAGAAGATATTATAGACATTCTTGAGATTCAAGATTTGCAGGAAAGAAACTTAAATAGACTTAGCGAAAAACTTAGAGAGTTGGAATACACCCTGTCCGCTTTGACTGGGGAGGCTATAAGTTTTAGCTTTAACGATGAAGGACAGCTTGGACTTTACCTAACTTTAAACGATGATAATAAATTTCCTTCCGAAAAAACCTTTCAAAATAGCACGCCAATAACTTATTGTATGCGTTATTAATTTATACTACTGAGCGGTTGTTTAATAATCACAGACTAATTAGTGTCTGTTTTTAAAGTCGATAAACTCATTATTTTGTCATTCCGACCGAAAGGAGGAATCTTAAAACTCTAAGATTTCTCACTTCGTTCGAAATGACAGAAAGATTCTCATACAATTTATGGACAGACTCTAATTATTCGTCCCTGTTTTTCTTATTATGACCTTTTCCTTTCTCTTTCTCTTTATCCTTCTCCTTCGCTTTTACTTTCCCTTTACCATTAGCGAAGCCCCTATCCGGTTCACCAGTCAAAACAAAGTCGCCGCGCTTAAGGGCATGAAATTCGGGAGAGCCCGGTTTTATGCCAAGTTTTTTTGCAATGACTCCCCAGCCTTGCCCTTTATTGTTCTTATATGTCTGTAAAACCTTATCGTGATGTTTTTTTGTCATTTTGCTCAGTTGAAGACACATGAAGGCGTCGGCAGGAGTCGCAACCGTCTTGATGATGGTGTGAACTTGCTGTAAAGGCACACCGAACTGAGTGCTCAATCTGACACTGAAGCCGTTCATATCAGCCCTCGCCTGAACATTGAGGCTGTTCATAAAACCGCTCAGGTCGGCATGCGCAACTGCGACAATACCTGCGATAAAGAAAAAAAGGATTGCTGTAATTAAGGTTTTTTTCATGGGTGTATCTCCTTATAACCCAAATAACATTAGATTTAGCATAGCAGTCTATTATTTTAATATTAAGTATAAGCTCTGAAAGCGTCTAAGTCAATTAACCCTAGTCTTTAAGTTCTTATATCGGGAGCAAGATTAACCCAAAAATATAAATTGAATTTTGATTATCAGGCATAAAATAGTGCGATAAAACAGCGTAACCGCGGTCTTCAGCATACTATCAGCATAACGAAAAGCTTGTTTTTGAAAGGTATAAAGTTATGGTAAGATTAATATATTCACCTATTGCCGCCGGTTTCCGTGCGCAAAGAGGGAAAGATGTTTTGACAGGAGGCGAAATGATGAAGAGATTAGCGATTCTGACATTAGCCCTGCTCTTGATCGCAGGTGTTGCATACGCAAAGGATTACGAGGTGAAGAAAAAGGCAGGAGATTACGAGATTAAGGCAAAGATTGATAAAAACCCGCCCGTGGTAGGGGTTAATCAGATAAAGGTCGAGATTAAAGACGCATCAGGCAAATATATCAATGACGCCAAGGTAAAAATTGAATACTCGATGCCTGCAATGCCCGGTATGCCGCCTATGAATTATAAGACGGACGCAGAGTTTAAAGGTTCGGAATATAAGGCCAACCTCAATTTTTCGATGGCGGGGCCATGGGATGTCGTCATAAAGGCAACCCGTGACGGCAAGACAAGCAGCATGAAGTTCAACATCGATATCAGGTAACATTGATGCAGAGACGGGGGCAAAACCGGAACAGTTACGCTATGCGCTTTTTTTCTGTTTTACGGTTTTGCCTCGCCCTTGTTTTTTCGTTTTTAGCGTCTTGCAACGTTTTCCCGCAAACCTCTCTTGCTTCAGATTTTAAACTACAGGATTTGATTGAAGAAGCCCTGAGGAATAATCCCGAAATACGCTCCGCTCAAGCGAGGGTTTCTGCTTCAAGGTTCAGAATTCCCCAGGCCGAAAGCCTTCCCGACCCGATGTTCATGGTCGGCTATCAGAATGAAGGCACAAGAAGCCTTTATACATTCGGAAAAGAAATGGCGCCCGACTCACAGTGGATGTTTTCAGTCTCCCAGATGATTCCTTTCCCGGGAAAGCTTTCTTTGAAAGGCGAAATGGCTCTGAGGGACTCGGAAAGCGCCGCCGCCCGCTATGAGTCACTGAAACTCAAAACCGTATCGAGAATCAAAGAGCTTTACTACTCTCTATTTTTAGCATATAAAACTATCGACCTGATAAAGGACATAACAACTCTGTTTTCAAGGATTGAAGATGCAGCGCTCTCGCGTTATATGTCAGGTAAGGCGCCACTGCAGGAAGCGCTCATGGCTCAGACCGAAAAATACATGCTTCTTGAAAGAGAGGAAATGCTCGCGCAAAAAATTCAGTCCGTTGAGGCTATGATCAATTATGCGGCGGGCAGGGATATTAATGCAGCGATTGGAAGGCCATCTGAAACAGACCCAACCCCCTTCAACTTCGGCCTCAACGACCTTCTTAATATTGCAGCCTCGAACTCGCCGGACATAAAGGCTATTGAAAGGATGGTATCAGCTTCGGAGGCAAAACTGAGGATGGCTCACATGGAATATTATCCCGATTTTACCTTAACCGCAAGTTATTTTGCGAGGAGCACGCAATTCCCTGATATGTGGAGCCTCTCAACAACGGTTAATATCCCTTTATTCTATAGAACAAAGCAGCGTCAGGCGGTCAATGAGGGCATGTCGTCACTCTCCGAGGCAAGAAACGAACTCGATGCTGCAAGGCTTATGATTTCTTCATCCGTAAGGGATGCTTATTCGATGTTCAAGACATCGGAGAGGTTGATGGATTTGTATAAAAACGGCCTTATCCCCAAGGCCCGTCAGGATGTAGAACTTACAATATCAGGCTATATAGCTGGAAAGTCGGATGCTTTAACAGTCTTAACAAGGGTAAAAACAATAATTGATTTCGAGATTTTATATTGGGGGCAGTTCGTCGAGAGGGCAAAGGCAATCGCAAAACTTGAAGAGCTTACGGCTATGAAAATTACCGGACTGAACGGCGAAGCGGAAAAACAGGAGGAAAAGCGGCCATGAAAAAAGGATTTCCCTTGATTATTCTATCGTTAATTTTAGGTATCGGGATTATTGCTTATTTCTCGCTGTCAGGCTCGATAAAAAAAACCCCCATTGCCGAAAAGCAGCAATCTTCATCAGGCCATCAGGGACACACAACGGGGACTGAAAAACCTGAGAAGAAGCCCGAAGCCGTCACTCAGGAGAGCAATGGAGCTGAAACCCCTGCGATTGAAATATCCCCTGAAAAACAGCAGTTAATAGGGGTTAAAACCGCCTCTGCAACCGTGAAACCGTTGCAGAAAATCATCAGGACAGTAGGCCGCATCGAGTATGATGAGAGAAGGCTCGCAACGATAAACACAAAATTCGAGGGCTGGATAGAAAGGCTCTATGTAGATTACACCGGCAAATACGTGAACAAGGGAGATCCCCTTGCCGAGATTTACAGCCCTGAGCTTATTGCATCCCAGCAGGAATTTATAGATTCATTGAGATGGAAAGCAGACGCAGAGACATCTAAGCCAGACAACGGATTGAGAAAAATGCTTTCCAGAGACGCCGACCAGATAACCGCAGCAGCGAAGCAAAGGCTCGGTTACTGGGATATAACCGAAGAACAGATAAAGAAAATCGAAAAAACTGGAAAGCCTATAAGGACTTTGACTATACACAGCCCTGTCAGCGGATATGTCGTGCAGAAAATGGCCTTACGGGGTATGCGCGTCATGCCCGGTGAGAAGCTTTTCGATATAGCAGAGTTATCTTCGGTCTGGATTATTTCCGATATATACGAATATGAGCTATCCCTTATCAAGGTCGGGATGAATGCCCGGATATCCCTCAGCTACATGCCTGGGAAGGAATTTTCATCCACTGTCGAGTATGTCTATCCCGAACTCTCCGGAGAAACGAGAACCGCCCGCGTCAGGTTCACCTTGCCTAACCCCGGAGGACAGCTTAAGCCACAGATGTTCACCAATGTCGAAATAAAGATTGATCTCGGCAAAAGGCTCCTTATCCCGAAAGACGCCGTAATCGACACAGGCGCGAGAAAGGTAGTCTATGTAGACAAAGGAGAGGGATATTTCGAACCGAGAGAGGTCTTGCTCGGTCTCAGGGACGATTATAATATCGAGGTTCTGAAAGGACTTAAATCGGGCGAGAAAGTGGTTTCATCGGCTACATTTCTTATCGATTCCGAGTCTAAACTTAAAGGCGTCGTCCCGCTCCATTCTCACTGAGATAAAACTTCCATGATCGCAAGAATAATCGAATACAGCGCCAGAAACAGCTTCATCATTTTCATATTAGTCGTTTTCCTGATAATATGGGGGTATATATCCCTTCAAAAGACCCCCCTCGACGCTATTCCCGACCTGAGCGACACTCAGGTAATAATCTATACGGAATGGACTGGGCGAAGCCCCGACCTCGTGGAAGACCAGATTACATATCCCATATCCTCAAGCCTTCTCGCCGCCCCGAAGGTTCAGGCTGTGCGCGGATTTTCCTTTTTGGGAAGTTCTTTCATATATGTGATATTTGAAGAAGGCACCGATATTTACTGGGCAAGAAGCAGGATACTCGAATACCTTCAGGCGGTCAGAAATAAACTTCCCGGCGACGTCAACCCCGTCTTGGGCCCTGACGCAACCAGTCTCGGATGGGGATTCTCGTATGCACTTGTTGACGAGACAGGCAAGCATGACCTTTCCGAACTACGTTCCCTTCAGGACTGGAACATAAAACTTTCCATCGAAAGCGTTCAAGGCGTTTCACAGGTTGCAAGCATCGGCGGGTTTGTCAAGCAATACCAGATTACCATCGAACCCAACCGCCTTCTAGCATACAACATACCTCTTACAAAAGTGCTTGAGGCCGTCAGAAAAAGCAACAGCGATGTCGAAGGAAGGATAGTCGAATTCTCCGGCATCGAATATATGATACGGGGAAGGGGATATATCAAAGACATCAAAGACCTTGAAAACATTTCGGTCGCCGTTAATAACGTCGGAACACCCGTATATTTGAAAGATATTGCAAATGTCGGGCTTGGCCCCGAAATCAGGAGGGGCATTGCCGAACTCGACGGCAGGGGGGAAGTGGCAGGCGGGATTGTGATTGTGCGGTTTGGTGAAAATGTCCTTAACGTAATAGACAGGGTCAAGGAGAAAATCAACACCGAGATAGCCCCAGCACTCCCAGAAGGAGTAAAAATTGTCACGACCTATGACAGATCAGACCTCA
>JBBIIV010000136.1:0-2531 GCA_037446295.1 Nitrospirota bacterium | reverse complement strand
AATCGGTGGACGATCTCGAAGCCGCCTGCCGCACCAAAGGCAACGCCCACTACAAAGGCTGCGCCGCCAACCTGACCGAAACCTGCGACCCGGCCAACGAAATCCAACTGATTACCAAGGTGCAGGCGGCGCCCAACAATGTGGACGACAGCCAACTCCTGGCGGAAGCCCTGCCCAACCTGCAAGAGCGCACTGGCGTGGCGACCATGGTCACAGACGGCGGGTACGGCAGCGAATTCAGCGCTGCTCAGCAGCGAAAATCAAAGCCATGCAGACAGTCCTGAACGAAAAAGACCAGTCCATGACACCCCAGGTTTCTTTTTTTGCCGCTCTTCGGCGCTTCCTGGCAGGCTGGCTATGCCCTCGACCAGCGCACGCCCTGGTTGTTGGTTGTTAAAGTTCGGCTTTTTGCAGAGGACTCATTATTTACTTACTCAGAATCTCCACTAGTCTCTGATCTCTAATTTGAGCAGCAAAGTCAAGGGGGGTTTTACCGGCATTGTTTATTGAATTAGGGTTGGCTTTGTGTTGCATTAATAACTTCACAAAGGCATAGTTGCCTCTAGCATTAAAAACAGCGTACCATAAAGGAGTATTTCCAAAATTATCCTTCATCTCAAGGTCACCACCACTATCAATTATCGCTTTAGCTAAATCCAAATTTTGAAAAAACCCTAAATAATGCAGACTAGACTGACCTTTATTGTCTTGAATATTCACGTCTATTGAACGATTTAGTAGGTCAATGGCAATTTCTGGGTGGTTGTAAGCTATCGCTTTATGTAATAAGCTTACACCGTTATTGTTGGTGGTATTAATGTCAATTTCTTCGGCGTAACTTTTATATGCCTCTACGTTGCCATATTCCACAATATCAAATATGTTTATATTTCTATCCATAATTCCTTTCTCCTCGTTTGCACCTTGCTATTATCTGGGATCATGTCGACGCGACCTGTTTGAATTGACTGATTGTGGAAAGTAATTGCCCGGATCTCGGTATTGTCTCATAAACTCATCATACCCTATTTCTCCGTTCATGTACTTCTTCCATAGATCTTGGTATTGATGATCCGGGGTATGCCCCATGTCCCATTGACCATTTCTTGGTTTGGACCTATCCCAAGACAACTGTTCGCCAGTATATGGATCATAGACATTACCATCAGCTTGTTTTGCATTTTCCCACACAGTTTCTACTTGGTTTGAACTATATGATGGCCTATTACTCGGATTCGAAAAGGGCTTCTTGGGTAGGTTATCAGCTGCCTTGGCCACGTCCGCTAGGTTGTCGGCGGCATTCCCTGCATCAACCACATTATCGATAGCATTGGCGGCATCCAACACATTATCAATCTTGTTGACGACTTTGACGGCATCGTCGGCATGAATCAAGGCGCGTACTGCCAGCCCGCCCCCAGTGACTGCCGGTAGAATCAGCCCGGCCACATCCGCTGCGAGCGACAGGCTATTTTCCCAATTCAGGCCGTTGGTTGAAATATCGTAGATGTCATAGGCAATAAAGGCAATGTCCAGCGCTGATTCGACCCAATGCCCGCTCGGGTCATTATACCGGACGGGATTATTGTTCACATAGGCATATCGATCCCAGGCCTGGACGCCCTGGCTCTCGAGCGGGACAATTGTGTCCGCCTGGGCAAAGCGGCCTAGCGAACCGTCGTACAACTTAAACTAAATCCTTCCAAACAAACCATTTTCCCATCTTTCTTTGGCAAAGATAAATTGCCAACGCAATAACACCAACATAGAATCCATTTGCAAGTATAAAATAACCCTTCAACTCATACTTTGCAAAATTTATCAACACCAAAAAAACTCCTACAAATACATAGGGTAACTTCGTGGACGCATACTTGATTTCATGCTGATGCGCTATGATATATCTTTGTCGTTCAAAAGTGAAAACAGATATGCCAATACCACTGCTTACAAACATAATTATGCTAAAAAACACTACATCAAATTGACCAAACCATTCACGAAAAAATATTAGAGGAATAATGATTTGGGACAAAACTATAGACACTAAGTATAGGTACTGGCTTGATTTTGTTCATAACTACCTTTTGATGGATTCCTAAGGAAATATTCTCTCTGGTGGTGGTGGAGTACCATTTGGAACTCGGATTGGCATTTCTGGTGCCCCAGGTGGAAGTGGGTTGTGGAGACTAAGAACGTTTTGAACATAATAAGTCGCTGGCGGCGTCGTGCCAGGCAATCACCGTATGCCAGGCATTGGCCGTGACCGCCGGGGTGGTGACAACCGCATGGGTCGTTCCATTGCCCACCCTGAAATTGAATGTTCCATTAGAGACGAACAGGGTGTAGTCGCGCCGGTTCATGTTGGCTTTCTCGCCTTTGTTGACGATGATGGACGTGCCGCTCAGGTTTTCCAGGTACACCCGGGCCGCCAGGGTGAAATTGACATCCCCGGCGCTATTGAGGGGACTGTCCTCCTGGCGCAGGTGGCCGGGCGTGGAAGCAGAGAACCGGATGGCGCTGCCCTGCTG
>JBBIIV010000135.1:0-1820 GCA_037446295.1 Nitrospirota bacterium | reverse complement strand
AAGGTTTTTTATTTGGGGAACATTCGCCGCAAATCGCAAGCGAGTTGATTTGTTGAAATGCCGGAGACGAGACTCGAACTCGTACACAGCAAGCTGCGAGGGATTTTAAGTCCCTTGCGTCTACCAATTCCGCCACTCCGGCTCAAAAAGCTGGTTAAACTGCAGATAAATGTATAATTTATCATAAAGGGCTTAAAATAGTAAACGGTATCAAAAATCCGATAGTGTAAAGTATTTTCTGCAAATTCGATTTAGGGTATAATCCTTAATACTTTACACTAATCTCAAAATGAGACAAGGAGGATTATACCCATGAGAAAAAGTTTATCAAAAAAGTCAATAGTGTCCGGTAAAAAATGTAATAATCATTATGGTCCGTCATCTATGAAAAAGATTTTGCAATAAAAAAATGCACACTCCTTTTTTATTGTTTTCACTCATGGAAGCGTAGAGACCCTGCTTCTCTCTCGCAGCTTCTATGAGTGAAAACCCTATCCTTGTTTGTTCATTATCTTTTTATTCAGTCAGTCACTCCTCTTTAGGTCTTATACCAGTCATCTATCCGCGCCGTTATGCGCACTTTATCATTCGGTAACAGTCCCCTAATCATTCCAAGAGCCCATTATGGCTAGACAACTTCGAGGGCGACCGTTACTTGCTTCTTATAATATGGTCTCCTTTCCACCCATACACTATAGATGGACTCAAGGAGCTTCCTTGCTACAGCTACTCTGGCTGTCTTTTTGCTCTTTTTATTAGCTATTCTTTTATAAAAGTCTCTTAACCAATCATCATTTAGCGGCGCTCTTTGAGCTGCTTCTATCATTGCCCACCTGAGCCACTTATTGCCTTGTTTCGTTATCTTTCCTTGATAGGTCCTTCCTCCACTTGAATATGTCGAAGGAACAAGCCCTGCATATGAGCAGAGTTTATTCGATGATATAAATCTATCAATATCATCTATTTCATAACGAATTGTTACTGCCAATATGTCTCCTATGCCGGGTATTGTCTTTAGTAATCTGCATGTCTCATCTTGACGGCAAAGCCCCCTTATAAGGCTCTCTGCTGATTTGATCTTATTTTGTATTTCCTCAAGCAGGTCAAGATAATTATTAAGGATTGCTGTATCATTTCCTGTTAGAACTATGTTGCGCATATACTCTTTGCCTTTCTTGCCAAACTTGTCTGTTAGGTTTCTAAAATATTTATCCTCAATATGATTCCTCGCTAATACAGAATGAACCATGTTTTTGATTTGCACTACTATGGCAGTAAGAGCTGAGCGATGGCGTAAAAGGTTCTTGTGATCTCTGGTTTCAGCCGATGGAGCATAAGCCTCAGCAATAAGGTCTGCCCTTAACAGATGCGCTAATGTCTCAGAATCTATGGAGTCTGTCTTTATCCTTGCCTCAGCAATAAGTCGTGTTTTCAATGGATGCGCCATTATCAGTTCATCTACCAGTTCAGATGCCTCATCATAAAAATACTGCCAGCCATAGCAAGCCTCCATTACCGCTTTTACTTTTTCTTTTGAAGTCTTCTGTTTGAAGTATTTTTGTATTGATTCCCTATCTGTCGAGACCTTTTCTTTGCTTATAACTTTTCCGTTGCTGTCCATAGTTGTCGCTACAAAATATTGCTTATGATAATCAATTCCGATATACTTCATATGTGCACCTCCTCTTAATTTTAGGGGATAGGTCATCTATCGCCCTCTTTATTTATTTAGGGGTTAGTATAAACTAACGCCCTCGTTGGAGGTGCACTTTTTCATGTTAACATTCCGACCGAAGGGAGGAATCTTAAATCTCTAAGAT
>JBBIIV010000134.1:0-5812 GCA_037446295.1 Nitrospirota bacterium | reverse complement strand
ACCTTTTCTTTCTGGATAGGTAATAATCAATGTCTATTCCCGCCGAAAGAGCAGCCTTTTGCCAGTTGACCGCCCCTGTCATCATTTTTATCACCCTGCGGTCTCCGACCGCAAATAATCCTTGCATCCGTGCGTATTTCGGCAGGTCATGGAAGACCCTGACGCCCTTCACGCCGACCAGGGACTTTTTTATGAATTTCAGTTTCTTCTTAAGGGATTCAACGGCCTCCATCGGGTGCCATTGAAATGGGGTAAAGGGTTTTGGGACAAATGAACTGATGCTTAGAATAATATTGCCCTTGTCCGACAAAGACCTGACCTTTTCTGCAAGTCCGACTACGGCTGATATGTCTTCGGGGGTTTCCGTCGGAAGCCCTATCATGAAGTAAAGCCTCAGTGCTTCAATGCCGGATTCGAGTATTATCTTTGAGGTCTCCAAAATATCGCCTTCCGTGATTTTCTTGTTTATGACTCCCCTCATCCGCTCGCTTCCAGCCTCAGGCGCTATGGAAACGCTCTTGTGTCCTTTCATAAGTCCGGCGATAGCTGCGCTTCCCGTGCTCGCCCTCAATGATGTTATGGAGAAATCTACTCCTTTAATAGCCAGAATATCATCTATCCCGGGATAATCGCTCAGGGAAGGCCCGATAAGCCCCACCCTCTTTGAAGACTGAACTGCTCTTTCTATCTCCTTCCTGACAAAATCAGGGCTTTTTCTCCTGGGGGGGTTGAATACATGCCCGACCATGCAAAATCTGCAATTCCACGGGCACCCCCTCATAATCTCTAAAAGGCACATATCCGAGAACTCGGTCTCAGGTGTGATAACGGCGTGTGAGATTTGCGATTCGTCCAAGTGCCCGATATATCTTTTCTCTATAACCGCAGGGGCGTTGTATAACGGCGTCCTGCCTGAGATTGCGCCGTCATGGTTGTATCTAATCTCGTAGAATTCGGGTATATAGACACCTTTGATGCAGACAGCAAATTTTTTGATTTCGTCCTTAAGGCCGTTCGCCATTGAGCGATCATTACTCGCAGACCTTGCGGGAGAGTTTAAGACATCCAAAAATTCGTTTAGCGACTCCTCGGCCTCGCCGATAAAGATTATGTCGAAAACGGGTGCTACCGGCTCCGGATTGAAAAACATGCAGGCGCCGCCTGCCATCATAAGCGGATGGTATTTATTTCTATCGGCGGAGACAAGCGGGATGTTGGAGAGCTCTAATATCGTGAGGATATTCGGATAGTCGTTCTCAAACGATACGGAGAAGGCTACGATTTGAAATCTGTCTATAGGCGTCTTGGATTCGAGAGAGAAAATGGGTGTTTTTGTCCTGACATGCTCTTCGATATCTTCTTCATCAGGCAGGAACGCCCTCTCGCAAACAATGTCATCCCTTTTGTTAAGGAGGTTGTAAATGCCCTGAAAGCCGAGGCTGGACATTCCCACATGGTAGGTGTTGGGGTAAACAAGACAGATAGTTGTTCTGCCCCCATGATTCTTGAAGACGGCGCCCTTCTCTTTAGAAAGGAGGTCGTCAACCTTTTCTATAAGCCGTCTGTTAATTTTGTTCACCTTTCAAGAAATATTCAAGGTTGAAGGACTTTTTTTTCTTAAGATGGTTGGGATATCATAATCGTCCTCTATTATCACATCTGTTTTTTCCTCACTTTTCTTGTCACTTGGCACTTCTGTGAATTCTTCTGGTTGCTCTATGGGCTTTTGCTCTTTATCCTTCTCGGGTAAAACTACATTCTTACTTAGAATTTTTTCAGTCGGCTTTGAAGTAAACGTTTCTTTTGTCCCCCATACTTTAACTGTTCTTGGCAGTTTAACCTGACCGGTTGTTTTATCTATCCCAGTGGCAATGACTGTGACTCTTATTTCGTCTTCTATGTCAGAATTTATAGCAATGCCCTTGATTATATTGGCTTCTTCATGAACAGAGTCATGAATATATGTCGAGATAGCTTCATCATCGCTCATTAATAAATTTCTGCCGCTCATTATATGAACAAGCACTTTTTTTGCCTCAGATATTAAAGAGTCCTCAAGAAGGGGGATGGATAAAGCCTTTTTAACTGCATCTAACACGGCATTTTGCCCTTTGCTCATCCCTCTGCTTATTATTGTAGTGCCAGCGTTTTTCATGATAGTTTTGACATCAGCAAAATCGAGATTCAAATATCCAGGGGTCAGAATTATATCAGAAATTCCTTCCACAGCATGTCTGAGCACATCATTAGCGATATCAAAGGATTTCAATATCGAAGTCTCAGGGTCAGACGCCTTGAGAAGTTTATCATTTAAAATAATCATCAGAGAATCGACATATTCCCTCAGTTCACTAATGCCATCTTCGGCAGCTAATACCCTTTGTCTGCCTTCATAAAAAAACGGTTTCGTTACAACAGCAACGGTAAGTATTCCAAGTTCTTTAGCGATACTAGCTATTACTGGAGAAGCCCCTGTGCCAGTTCCCTTTCCCATACCGGCAACTATGAATATCATATCAGCCCCTTCAACACAAGCTATAAGAGCGTCTTTATCATCAATCGCCGCCTGCCTCCCGACTGCAGGATTTGAGCCTGAACCCAGACCCTTTGTAAGTTCGCACCCTATTTGCACCTTTACAGGAGCAAGCGAAAAATCAAGATGCTGAATATCGGTATTGACGGCAATCAATTCAACGCCGTAAATCGAAGAAGCAACAAGGCTGTTAACAGCATTGCTTCCAGCGCCTCCAACGCCGATAACCTTGATTTTTGCAAATGTTCTTTCGGCTTCTTTCAGTTCAAACACACATTTGCCTCCAATATTTATCGTATATTTTTAAACCGTTCTCTCCACTTGCTGGCTATGCCGGCTGGGCGGTAGTGGTTAGTCATCGCATTTTTTTCTGAAGATAAAACCCTCTCTGTGCCATACATAACGAGCCCGATGCCTGTTGCGTATATCGGTTGATTAAATTCTGACCCAACATTTTTGAGAATGGAAGTTTGCGCAGCGATACAGATATTTTTATTATAGTCTTTTGAAACCATTTCAGGATATGCAATCATTGCAGGAGTTGATAAGACTTTCTCAGCTAATTGTCCGAACCCGGGCAAAAGACAAGCTCCGCCCGTAAGCATTACTTGGCTAATAGAACCATATGAGCTGGCTACAAGGTCTATCTCTTTCCTGACAAGTTCGAGCAGTTCCTCGCTTCTAGCCAAAAGTATTGGGAATAAGTCTTTCTGAAACACTCTCTTTTTATTACCGTCATTGGCGACCGTCTCAATATCATCTTGTTCGTAGCATGCTTCAAGAAAAATATAACCATTGTTAAGTTTAATCCTTTCAGCCTCCTGAAATGGAATCTCAAGGACAATGGAAATATCATTTGTAAAATGATTGCCGCCAATCCCGATGATAACGAAGTGTTTTAACAAATTATATTTATATATAACAATTTCGGTAGTTCCCGCGCCTATATCGATAATAGCAGAGCCGTTCTCTCTTTCTTGAGGGGTAAGAGAAGCCTCTGCTGTGGCAAGAGGGAGCAAGATTATATCCTCAACTTTGACCTCAGCCATCTCACAGCACTTGATAAGATTCTCCAGAGCTGTCTTATCGGATATAAAAGCAACGGCTTTTACTTCGAGCAGGCTGCCTCGCATTCCAACTGGATTAGATATTCCACCCTGTCCATCTACGATAAAGTCAATAGGTAGAATTTGGATCATTTCAGCATCCTCATGTATATCAACATCAGTAGCAGCTTCCAATGCCTCTTCAACAACTCGCTCAGTTACCACTCCACCCTTAATCCCCGATGAACCATGATTAATAAAACTTTTTATATGTGTTCCGCTTATACCTGCAAAAACCCCTTTTATAGAAGTCCCAAAAAGTTTTTCTGCATTGGAAGCAGCTTTTCTAACAGCAATAGCAGTAGCATCTATATCGTTTATAACGCCCTTCTTGATTCCTGATGAAGCATATGAACCGACTGAGATTATTGAAACACCGTCTCTTGAAATCTCGCCAACTACCATAGAAATCTTTGAAGAACCGAAATCAAGTCCAGCTATAAGCCTCCCACCAGATCTTATTTTATTAATTAACATGATAAAACCTTTATAGAAACCTAAACTTCCATTATTATAGGCAATATCATCGGTTTTCTGTCCATTGTATCTCTCAGGTACTTTTTCAATGCCGCCCTGAGTTTAGACTGAACAACCGATGTATCGGAAATAAGATTGTCTTCAATATCAAGAAGGGTTTTTGCCATCAAGCCCCTGACCTCATTGATTATGTCCTGAGAGGCATCCTCAAAAATAAACCCTCTTGAAATAATCTCGGGGCCAGACACTATTTTTTTTGTCAGCTTCTCAATCCCTACAAGCACTATCACAACACCGTCATGTGCAAGCCTTCTTCTGTCCCTTAACACAATATCTTGAACGCCTCCAGTTCCTTTGCCATCAATAAATATCCTGCCTGCTTGAATCTTGCCATTTTTATTAACACCATCTTCAGAAATCTCGAGCACCTCGCCGTTTTCGAGTATAAAGATATTTTCCTCGAGAATTCCTGATTTCTTGGCAAGATTAGCATGATATTTAAGAAATCTATATTCACCATGAATAGGCATGAAATATTTAGGCTTTACCATATTCATCATAAGCTTCAATTCTTCCTTAGAAGCATGTCCAGATACATGAATATCTGAAACCTTTTCATATTTGACATCTGCGCCCCTTCTCATTAAATGATTGATAATCCTGCCTATTGAGCGCTCATTGCCCGGTATAGTCCGAGAGGAAAGGATTACCATGTCGCCATGTTTTATTTTTATATCGGGATGCTCATTCAGGGCAATCCTCGACATGACGCTCATAGGCTCGCCCTGACTGCCCGTTACAATTATAACCACCTCGTTGTCAGCCATGAGCTTGAGGTCTTCGAGTTTTACCCAGGTATTCTTTGGGATGCGCAGGTAACCAAGGTCTAACGCAATCTTGGCATTCGAGACTATCCCCCTACCGCACATGATAACCTTTCTTCCATACTGAACAGCCACATCAATAGCCTGTTGAATTCTATGAATATTTGAGGCAAATGTTGCAATTATTATCCTTCCAGTCGTTTTAGAAAATATATCTTCAAATGCCCTTCTGACCTCTTTTTCTGAAAATGTGAAGCCGCCTCTCTCAGCGTTTGTGCTATCTGAAAGCAGGAGAAGCGTTCCTCTTTCCCCATATTCAGCAAATCGTTGAAGGTCCATTAGCTCTCCATCCACAGGAGTTGGGTCAAGCTTAAAATCACCCGTATGAACTATTGTCCCTAACGGGGTTTTTATACCGAGACCAACCCCATCAACAATGCTGTGAGTAACCCTAAGAAATTCTACCTCGAAACAGCCTGTTTTAATGCATTCTCTGGGTTTGACTTGTATAAGAGGGATGTCTCTCATATCATACTCTTTCAACTTTTCTTTGATTAAAGCTATAGTTAGAGGCGTGGCAAAGATAGGGACTTTTACCTCCCTGAGCAAAAAAGGAAGGGCGCCTGTGTGGTCTTCATGTCCATGAGTTATAAATATCCCCTTAACCTTATCCCTGTTTTCAAGGATATATGAAAAATCAGGGATTACATAGTCAACACCAAGCATATCTTCTTCAGGAAACATCAAGCCTGCATCTACTATTATAAGATCGTCATCATACTGAAAAACGGTCATGTTCAGACCTATTTCCTCCACCCCGCCAAGAGGTATAACCAGCAGCAAATCCTTTGACTGATAATCCATATTTTTCA
>JBBIIV010000133.1:0-6222 GCA_037446295.1 Nitrospirota bacterium | reverse complement strand
TTGCAAAATCTTTTTCATAGATGACAAAAAAATCTTAGTTTATAAACAGACACTAATTATGAGTTTGCGCCGCAAAAAGCACTTGCCCCATTATTTCCTATTCATAGAGGAGAATCTAAAGACTTAGATAGCTCTGCCTTTGAGCGGCAGATTGATAAAATTATTAATACAAGACAGAAAAGCTATGATAAACGAAGATGCTATAAGGTCTTATCTCAGAACCAAATTCAAAGATGTATCTCAAATCGATATACGCAAGCTCGGCTCGGGCGTTCAGGGGGCGGGATTTCTCATAGAAATAGGGACTAAGGAGGGAATAAAATCATATGTGGTAAAAGGCCTCTTTCCCGAAGGTCTCGGTCATGACTATCCTTCCGACAGGGCCGCCGTTTTTCTCCTCGACCTTGACGAGTATAAGAACCTCCCGTGCCATGTTCATGCCGTAGATGTGCTCGCAGAGTTGCTTGACGGCTCAATAAAATCGGTAGGCGGGGGCATAGAATATTATCTGCTGATGGAGAGGGCGGAGGGAAGGGATTACTTCCACGATTTAAGAGAATTCTCTCATAAGCAAAGGCTTGAAGAAAAAGATATACGAAAGATAAAATTCATGGCGGCATATCTCGCGAATATTCATTCGGTCAAAAAGGCGTCCCGCCATCTTTACTGGAGAAAGGTAAGGGACACCATAGGGCATGGGGAGTGTCTGATGGGCGTTTTCGATACATACCCCGATGGGGTTTTGAATTACGCTGAGATGGCGGAGATTGAGAAGATGTGCATTGACTGGAGGGCGAAACTCAAATCCAAGACCCACCGCCTTTGCCAAATTCATGGCGATTTTCATCCAGGAAATATATGGTTTAAGGATGAAGGGAGCGTAGAGAATGCAAACAATGCTACCCAATTCGGGGGGAACTTCGTTTTGCTCGACAGAAGCCGCGGGCCATGGGGCGACCCCGCCGATGATGTAACCGCCTTGACAATAAACTATATCTTTTTTTCACTTATGTATTCGGGAGAGGTAAAAGGGGCGTATCTTGAGGGACTCGAATTGTTTTTCGATGAATATATCCGGTTGACAGGCGATAATGAGTTGTTTGAAGTTCTTGCTCCATTTTATGCGTTTAGGGGTGTGGTGGTTGCAAATCCAATTTTTTATCCTGATATCAAATTTGAGACACGACAGAAAATTTTTAGCTTTGTAAAAAATATCTTGAAGCTTGAAAAATTCAAGATAGAGATGATAAATGAATATATTAAGCAAAAGGAGCTTGAATGAAGGCTTTAATACAAAGAGTTTTAGAGGCATCTGTCACGGTTGATGGTATAATTATAGGCCGTATTGGGAAAGGGATGCTGCTCTTTCTATCCATAGATAAAGGCGATGGCCCAAAAGATATTGATTTTTTGGTTAAAAAGATACTCAATTTAAGAATATTTTATGATGCTCAAGACAAGATGAACCTTAATCTCATGGATGTTCAGGGCGGCATTCTCGTTGTCTCGCAGTTCACTTTATCAGCAGACTGCCAAAAGGGCAACCGCCCCTCATTCGATAGGGCAGAGTCTCCAGTTAGGGCAAATGAACTTTATGAGATTTTTTTAGAGAAACTAAAAGCATACGGAGTGCCTGTTCGGTCCGGGCAATTTGCTGCATATATGATGGTTAGCCTCATAAATGATGGCCCTGTCACATTTTTGATAGAGTCTCCGAGATGAACTCAATCTTCACGCATTTTCAAGAATTTGCTGTTCAAAAAAGGTTTATGGACTTGTCTTTTCTTGTCGGAGGCACTGTTAGAGACTTGCTGTCTAACAAGACGATACACGACTATGATATCGTAATCAAACACGATGCAGTCAATATAGCGAGAGCATTTGCTAGTGAAATATCGGCATCTTTGGTTGTGCTTGATGAGGATCTAGGTATTATGAGGGTAGCTAAGGCTGGAGAGTTTATAGATATTTGCGCCATGAGAGGCAAAACTATTGAAGACGACCTTTTCCAGCGCGATTTCACGATTAATGCAATGGCTTTAAATCTGGCGGTATTTAAAAAATTAACTGATTCGGGTAAAGCCTTTTTTGCTCATTATGTTATAGACCCTTTTAATGGTATAAAAGACCTCAGTTTTCAAATAATACGAATGGTCTCAGAAGATAATCTTGTCGAGGACCCCCTGAGACTTCTTAGGGCATACCGTTTTGCATCTGTGCTCGATTTTTCAATACATATGGATACCTGTAAAGCAATACGCAAACATGCCTCCGATATATCTGGGGTCTCAGTGGAAAGAGTCGCCGAAGAATTAAGGCATATTTTAAAAGTGAATTTTTCCTGCAAGACTATTTATGATATGCACAATTCAGGTTTGCTCCTGGGTATCTTTCCAGAACTTCGGGATTTTTCACTTGAGCAACTGCTTAATGCCATACAGCGCTGCTCATGCGCAGAGCATATTTTGAATAAGTCCCATATTTATTTTCCATTGCATGAGGAATATTTTAGGCGGTATTTTAAAGATACTTACAGAATTATCTGCCTCAAATTAGCTCTTCTCCTCTATGAAAAAAGTTTGATTGAAAAGGCTGCCCTTCGCCTGAAGATGTCGGGCAAGGAAATAGGACTTCTCTACATGATTAGTGAACGGATTGAGAGGCTCTTAATGCTTAAGGAATCGGATAAGACAAAAAAATATGATTTTCTTATACAGTCAGGCGATGATGTCTATCCTTTATTGTTTTTTTGCGTTGCAGACGAAATAATCTCACAATTAAATGCAACCCCAACTTTGCGCTTTGGTAATGAGATGCTTAAAATATATCATAGTGAGATACTGCCAAGGATAAAACATCTGCCAATACTTACAGGGGACGATTTAATTGAAAAATTTGCTCTTAAGCCGTCTCCCTTATTCAGTAAACTGCTTCACGAGACAAAAAGACTCTTTCTTCAGGGGGAGATAAACTCAAAGGATGAGGCATTCAATGCCGTTGCCGAGATGCTCAGGTTAGAGCAGGTGAAAGGAAGAATTTAAAGGGGGCTCCCTAAGAGCCCCTTAATTGTCAAATTTTGGATACATTCTTGGCTTTTTTGCCTCTGTCACCATCTTCAATATCGAACTGTACCCTTTGACCTTCAGTTAATGTCTTGAATCCATCTCCTTTGATTGAAGAGTAGTGAACAAAGACATCAGGACCATTGTCCTGCTGAATAAAACCATAACCCTTAGACTCATTAAACCACTTAACCTTTCCCTCAAAAGGCATACTGCTAAAACCTCCTTATTACTCTGGACAACCAGGTTGCTAAAAGACGATCTTACGATCTGAGAGCTAATTCTATAACATGTAACAGCAAAAGTCAATAATTTTTTCCTCTGGAAGTCCCCGAGTTTTTATATAAGGTAGTTCTTCGACAAAAAAATCGTGGCATATACCTGTTTTAATATAATTTTGGACACCATTGATTTGCAGGAAATAGTCATGATGTATATTTATCGCAGAATTGTCATTAGATGAGTATTTCTAATGACCGCCATTAGAAATTATTGCTTATAACTCATTGTAAAATAAGAAGTAAAAGGATAAAAACATAGCGCAAAAATGCGCAAACTGATAATAAGGAAACATTATATAAATATAAACAAAAAAGCTTCAACAAAGCTTTACAGATAAAGGAATAACATCTCTAAGCAAAGTCTCATTAACTCTAATGACAATTTTGGGTTAATTGAACTTTCGCAGCAAAAAATATTGAATAAAGCCTTGAGTATCAAGAGCGATAGAGTAAACACCCCTTTTCTGGTAGTATATTGTCACCTATGAAAAAGAGTGAGGGGATAGGAATGATAGAAAGCGCGGGCTTGGAATAACCATTTTCTATCTCTATTTTTTGGCAGTCATCTCTGGATTTGGGCGAAAATTGTAATTTGGTTAAAATGGTTGTTATACTTAAACGATAAATATTTATATCATTATATCTGATGGAAAATTCTGTAAATACTGAACATATTCATTTGATCGAGATAGTTAGTGGAATAAAATTGCTAATCCTCGATGTTGACGGGGTTCTTACTGACGGCAGTATAATCCTTGATGACGGAGGCAATGAATTAAAGGCTTTTTATGTTAGAGACGGCCACGGCATCAAGATGCTTTCTGCTATAGGAGTAAAAGTCGCCATAATTACAGGGAGATATTCAAAAGTTGTAGAGAGAAGAGCACACGAACTTGGCATAACTGAAATATATCAAAGATGTCATATAAAATCGGTAGCTTATGAGGATTTAAAAGAGAAACTCAATGTCTCCGACAGCGAGATTGCTTATATTGGCGATGATATAGTCGATATATCAATAATGAAAAGGGTGGGACTGCCGATCGCGGTCGCTGATGCGACAGAAGAAACAAAGGCGGAGGCAGTCATAATTACCACAAAGCCTGGGGGAAGGGGTGCTGTCAGAGAGATTTGTGATTTAATTTTGAAGGCAAAAGGCAAATGGGATGATTTGATGGATGATTACAGTAAAATTTAACTTACCGACTACATTAACCATTATACGGATAATACTTATCCCATTTTTCGTAATTATAACCCCTCAAAACCCTTTATTAGGCGCTGGTATCTTTATTTTTGCCTCTTTCACCGACTTTTTCGATGGATATCTTGCCAGAAGATCAGGACAGATAACGAAACTTGGCATTATTTTAGATCCAATCGCCGACAAGTTTCTCGTTATATCTGCCCTAATAGTGCTGGTGGATATGGTTAAAATTTCAGCATGGATAGCTATTTTGATAGTGGTCAGAGAGTTTCTAATCACGGGGTTGAGGGTTTTTGCACTATCCAAAAAAACTGTCATTCCTGCTGAAACAGGCGGCAAGATCAAGACAGTCACCCAGATGGCTTCAATAGTTTTGCTTTTACTGCCTGGGGGCATAGGAGTTCTTGATTTTTATGACGCAGGGCTTGTGCTGATTTACATTGCAGTAGCTTTGACCCTAATATCTGGCTTTCAATATACGCTCTCATTTTTAAGGCATACTCAAAATGATAATCACTGATAGCGGAGCATTATTAATATAATATGGAAATCCTGATGATTTTGCTATTATTCGCCTTTCTGATTGGGTCAATTCCTACAGGAGCTATAGTTGCTCGTGCAAAGGGTATCGATTTAAGGAAGATTGGAAGCGGAAATATAGGAGCAACAAATGTATTGAGGGCTATGGGTAAAGAGGCTGCTTTAATAACCCTTTTAGGTGATATTGCAAAAGGGGCTATCCCCGTGATTATTGCGAGGCATATCTTCTCAGATAGCGGTATCCAGTTTACTCATTTTGCAGGATTAGGGTCATTTATAACTAAGCCTCTTATTCTGATTGAGGGAATAGTTGGATTATCAGCAATTTTGGGACATAATTACTCAGTATTTCTCAAATTTAAAGGCGGTAAGGGCGTTGCTACCAGCTTGGGGGTTATATTAGCCATATCTCCTCATGTGGCGGTAATTACTGTGACTATTTGGTTGTTCACATTAGCCCGAAGCGGGTATTCCTCTTTGAGTGCTTTAGTATCTTTCGGACTGCTGCCTCTGACTATTTATATAGCAGACAGGACAATTGAGAAAATAATAATCGCAGCGGTTATTGCCGCATTGATATACATCAGGCATATACCCAATATAAAACGGCTTATCAACAGAACCGAAAGCAAAATTTTCAAGAAAAAATAATATTTCGGTGTCCAATAATGCTGATGAGACTATAATGAAAAATAAAACCGCAGTTCCGTTAAAAAAACGCCTTATTATTTGCAGTTAAATACAAGTATATTGATGAGATGCAATTTATTTTATATCTAAAAGTGTTCTCATGTTATCATTGCAGCACCTGGGTTTATCAGTTAACCCCAGCGCCTATTTATCCGTTATTCCAAACACCCAACTGGCATGCCCTGAACGGAGTGAATGGGTGTGAGGAATCTTTGAGTTCAACGATAAGATTTCTCCCCTTCGCTTTGCTCAGGGCTTCGGCTCACCTGCTCGAAATGACAACTTTCTATCTCTATTTTTCTGATATCAGTTAAAACTAAAAGACGGTGGAGATGTATTTAGATAATAATAGACATCTTCTTAGAAAGAGTTTTATAATTTAACCCAGAAGAATGGTTGAGAATAAACCCGACTCGACAAGGCAATAACAATAATCATGTCT
>JBBIIV010000132.1:0-5056 GCA_037446295.1 Nitrospirota bacterium | reverse complement strand
ATATAAACCAGGAATTTATAAAATTGGTTCATCTCCAAAACAGTTGCCAAAATAAGTTAACATTCCCGCTCCCTGCGGGACAAGCTTCGCAAAAATGACATTGTGGAGCATTTTGTTACAACGAAATTGGAGAAGAACCATGAAATTTAACAATAGGAAGGAGTAAACTAATGGTAAAATTGACAAGCATTTTAAAACCTGAAGATATTTATCCCGAATACAGAGAAACCCCAATAGGGTCCTTGCTTGAATATCAGAACTTCAACCGCACTTTTGAATCATACGAAAAAGCTGTATTATTAATCGGGATGTGCATGGACAATAGAAAATATCTCAACATTCCAAAAAGATTTGCCTATATAATCCGCACAGGTGGAGCTAATCTAAGATTCAATGAATTTCATATATCTTTTGCGATAGCTGTCGGCGGAATCAGGCATATAGCCCTTATTGGACACGATAAATGCGGTATGGTGAATCTTATCTCTAAAAAAGATTCGTTTATTAGCGGGATGGTTGAGGGTGTAGGCTGGGAAAGGCAAATGGCTGAAGACCATTTTAATAGTTTTGCCCCGTTGTGTGAGATAGCCAATGAAATAGATTTTACATTGTATGAAGCCGCAAGGCTAAGGGGAAGATATCCTAATATCATGGTGGCACCCATGCTGTATAAGGTTGACGATAACCTGCTTTACCTAATAAATGAAAAATAATGCCCTGATTCAGCGATCTCAAGATTGACCTTTATTCCCAATAATTTATAGAATAATCGCTATGCTAACGCCTGAAAAACAGTTGCAGATAATTAAAAGAGGCTGCACAGAGATAATCTCTGAACAAGAACTCTTGAAAAAGTTTGCTAAATCCTATAAAGAAGGAACTCCCCTGATAATTAAAGCCGGCTTCGATCCTACCGCCCCTGATATACATCTGGGGCATACAGTGCTTCTTGAAAAAATGAGGCAGTTTGAGGAGCTTGGACATCAAGTTGTATTTTTAATAGGCGATTTTACTGGAATGATAGGGGACCCTACAGGGAAATCAGAAACGAGGAAGCCCCTTACCAGGGAAGATATTTTGAAAAATGCTGCGACTTACAAGGAGCAAATCTTTAAGATACTCGATGCGCAGAAAACGATAATAAGATTTAACAGCGAATGGCTTGAAACTCTTACTGCTGCCGAAGTTATAAAACTCCAAGCAACCCTTACAGTGGCAAGAATGCTTGAGCGGGAGGACTTTAAACAAAGATTTCTCAGCCATAACCCAATAGGAATCCATGAATTTATCTATCCTCTTCTGCAAGGCTATGATTCAGTCATTCTAAAGGCTGATGTAGAGCTTGGCGGGACAGATCAGAGATTTAATCTTTTGATGGGCAGGGAACTCCAAAAGGAATATGATCAAGAACAGCAGGTCGTTGTCATGATGCCCCTGCTGGAAGGGCTTGACGGCGACAAAAAGATGTCTAAAAGCCTCGGAAATTATGTCGGCATCTCAGAGCCAGCCAATCAAATTTACGGCAAACTCATGTCAATCAGCGACGAGTTGATGATCAAATATTATGAATTGCTTAGCCATATCAGTCTTGATCAATTCATTGCCCTTAAAGACGAATTGAAGGAAGGCAGATTGCATCCAAAGAAGGCGAAAGAAAAATTTGCCTTAGAGATTGTAGAAAGATACTGGGGCAGAGATGCTGCTGTTGAAGCTAAGGAAGAATTTGACCGCGTATTCAGAGATAAAGGGCTGCCTGAAGATTTGCAGACATGCAAGATTGCTTGGGAAGATGAAGAGATATGGCTGCCGAGAATCATGAAGGAATCAGGAATTTGTTCCAGCACTACAGAGGCAGTACGGCTCATACGGCAGGGTGCTGTCAGGGTGAATGATGATAAAATTGAGAATCCAGACTCCAGATTGCCCAGAGGAAGTTATATAATCAAGGCAGGCAAAAGAAGGTTTATAAAAGTAATATCCGTTTAAATATGCCCGTCATTTATTTTACGATTGGAAGAATCTTCCGAAATTCACTGGTATTTGCTCTGCACGCCCATTGGAAAATTACAATCTCCGTTGAACTAATTACAGCTCCTGCCTGCCTCAACTGATTGACGGCAATGTCACGGTTTTCAGCAGTGCGAGACGCCACCGCATCAGCTACTAGATGAACCTGAAATCCAGACTTGATAATGTCTAAACATGTCTGAAGCACGCATACATGGGTTTCCATCCCTGCCACTACAATTTTACGGCGTTTATAAGCGCCAAGAGTTGAAACGAAGTCGCTTTCAAGGCATGCACTAAAGTATTCCTTTTCTATAATCACAGGTGACTTGATTTCCCCAAGTAATTCAGGGAGTGTCTCTCCAAGCCCTTTTTTGTATTGTTCAGTTATCAATATAGGAATCTCAAGGGTATTGGCAGCCTTGATGAGTTGACTAACCTTAAGAGCTGCTTTTTCCCATGTGTCCATGACCTTGAGCAGCCCCTGTTGAAAATCGATGATCAAAAGTAGGCTGTCTTGCTGCGTCGCAACATATTCGTGCCGCATCATCATCCTTCCTTGTCCAAAATTACCGTATTGTCAAAAATTATTTTCCCTCTTCCCTTGCAGGAGATGGTTAGGGTTTATTTTATATTTCAATATGTTTTAAAACACTCTTTCATAGAACTTTTGACACTATCCAAAATTGTCGTATAACGAATTGAAGCGTTAGGTATAATAAACCAATACCAATATAAGTCTCTCAAAGCCTGCCGGAGCGTATAATAGAAATTAAGAGCCAGATGCCAAGCAGTAAAGCAAATCCGAATGAGATAATCCCAAAAAAAGAAAAACCGAAAATTCTAGGCTCTACGCCTGCGGCGTGCATAATGGCTGAACTCAGCAAAATAGCGCTTATGACCATTGCAAATGCTATTCGGTTGCTAGCCTTATCCATATCTTTTATAAGTTCAGGGAGATTAACATGAAACATCTTGACCTGTATGTCATCCTTAAGTGTCTTATTAAAAAGCTTTGTCATATTTTTGGGGAAAAAGAAGATAAAATCGCTGATATCGGTAATATTTTTCTTAGCCTTTTCATAAAGCCTTAAGGGGCTAATTCTTTTCATGACAATCTTTGAGGCATAGGGTTCAGCTTCAGCGACTAAATTAAGGCTGGGGTTGAGCTGACGGGCGATATTTTCTAATATCAGCAAGGTTTTATCAATTAACAATAGATCGGAGGGAATCTTCAGATTATATTTTGTCGCTAACCGAACGAGAGCTTCAACATAATGTCCAAAGTCAATCTGTTGTAATTTCATTCCATAAAGAGGTTCAAGAAATTCCCTGATGTCTACCTTAAAATCCCTTCTGAAGGAGTCTAAGTCAGAATCATCAGAAACAATTCCCATTTCGATATACTGATTTATTAATCCATCGAAATCCTTTTCTATAATTGCAAGAAAGGTATTAGCCATGATTTCTTTAAGTTCTTCAGACACCCTGCCGACTATCCCGAAATCCAGAAAGCAAACGATGCCGTCTTGTCTTACAAGTATATTTCCAGGGTGAGGGTCTGCATGAAAAAACCCATTTTCAAGTATCTGCTTGAAATAGGTATCAATAAGTATTTTTGAGAGCCTAACTTTGTCAAGACCTGATTGATCAATAGCATTGATATCATCAATTCTCGAACCTTGAATCAGCTCCATCACAAGAATTTTTCCCGTCACATAATCTTCATAAATATTAGGTATGTATATATCAGGACTGCCCTTTAAATCATTTTTCAGTCTCATACCGTTCCTTGCCTCGACTATAAAATCAAGCTCTTTTGTAACTGTCCTTCCAAATTCCTCAATAATGCCAACAGGGTTAAAGAACCTGCTTTCAGGAACATATTTAACAAGAAGACGCGCTATAATATTTAATATGTTTAAGTCTGACTCTATCTGTTCTCTTATTTCAGGTCTCTGAACTTTTACTATTACTTCGTCACCATTTAGAAGCACGGCTTTGTGAACCTGTGCGATTGAGGCAGCAGCTATAGTAGAATCTGCGAAATAGCTGAAAACCTCTTCGATGTCTCTGCCCAATTCTTCTTGAATGATTTTTTTTGCTTCATTAACATTAAAGGAAGGCACTTCATCTTGAAGCTTTTTGAATTCATTGGCATAACGAGGAGTTATCAAATCAGGCCTTGATGAAAGAATTTGCGCAAGTTTTATGAATGATGGACCTAACTCCGCAAAGGCGAGCCTTAGCCTTTCTGGAACCGTAGGTCCCTTGAGGGCAGGCCAATCACTGAATGCCTGCAATCTCTTTTTAAAAGGGATATATCGTCCGAGCTGAATCTGGTCAATTATCCTGCCGAAACCATATTTAAGAAAAACATTTACTATCTGTTGAAGCCTTTTAGCAGATTTAAATGTCCTTGTGAGGTTGCCAATATCCACTACGCAGGTGTCCTTTCCACCAAATTTAATTTTAAATCAAGCAGAAATCTTATACTTGAAGAATGTTTTAAGCGTCTTTTTTTTCAGGCTTCTCAAGAGCTGAGATTCTTAACGAGAGGCTCTCTATCTTCTTTTCGAGATTTTCTATATCGTCTCTGGAGGGTATATTCATTTTTTCGAGAGTTTTTGAAATTATTTCAGACATATTTTCTCTCAATTCAGATGAGCTTCTATCAGCCTTATCTGTCCATTCCTTAATTATTTTGGCTCCCTGTGATTCGCTCAATTCGCCCTTTTTTACAAGCTCTTCAATAGACTCCTTGATTTTCTCCTGGGCCCCGAGCCCTGCTAAAAGTATATTTCTTACAAGCTCAAACATAGTCATGATCACCTCCCATGAAAGCCTTAAAAACTTTTTTTCAAATATATACTCATTTTAAGTAGAGTCTGTCCATAAACTATTGCGTTTTCGCCATCCCGGCTTGTCAGGAATCTTTCCTTTGGCTGGACAGAAAGATTCTCGACGCACTTCGCTTGCCTGCCTGTGCTTAGCATCCAGGCAGGCGAGAAAGAAACAGAAGATGACTTTATAAACAGACACTAATTAG
>JBBIIV010000131.1:0-3314 GCA_037446295.1 Nitrospirota bacterium | reverse complement strand
ATGAGGCTCGTCATTGATACGAACGTCTTCATTTCATCCTTTTTCGGAGGAGCCCCGCGGCAAGTCATTGACCATTGGTTTTCCGGAAGATTTATACTATGCGTCTCCAGACCGATCCTCAAAGAGTACTTCGATGTCCTGGGCCGCTTTCAATTTGATCAGGCGGCATTCTTTGGGAGACTTATCACTGCGCTTGAGAGGGACCCAAATATCCTTTTCGTGGATAACCCAAAGGAGCAGAATTGGATAGTGGATGATCCGGCAGACAATAAATTTATCGCTTGCGCTATTTCACTTAAGGCCGAATACATTGTGACCGGCGATTTACACTTAAAAAGAGCAGGCAAGGTTGAAGATGTGGAAATTTTGTCTCCACGGAAAATGCTGAGTTTGATCGAAGCCGGATAATCCCAATATCTTTTCTCCTCCTCATATTTGTCTCTTTCAATTCTTGGTCATTAGGTCTATAAAATAGGAACCTGTCCCCAATTACATTAAGCTGCCTTCTCAGCCCAGTCCTTCGCAATTAATGTTGCCTGCTCAAGGACTGTCTCTGTGGCTTTCTTCTGCTTGTCAGGCGGGTAGCCGTATTTTTTCAGGACTCTTTTTACCATCACCCTGAGCCTTGCCTGGACACTTTCCCTTAATGTCCAGTCTATGGTTACGTTGTTTCGAATAGTATCCGCTAACTCCCTTGCGATTGTCCTTAATGTTTCATCTCCAAGAACCTTGACTGCGCTATCGTTTACCTCTAACGCATCATAGAAAGCGAGCTCGTCTTCGGTGAGGTTTAGCTTCTCTCCTCTCTTGTTTGCCTCCCGCATGTCTTTTGCGAGCTTTATCAATTCTTCGATAACCTTTGCCGTTTCGATGCTCTTGTTCTGGTATTTTCTTATGGATTTTTCCAGCATTTCGGCAAAGGACTTGGACTGAACAAGGTTCTTCCTTGACCTAATCTTAATTTCGTCATTGAGGAGTTTTTTCAATAATTCAAATGCGAGGTTCTTTTGCTGCATCCCTCTGATTTCCTCAAGGAACTCGTCTGATAGGATAGAGATGTCTGGCTTTTTCATCCCCAAGGCGTCAAAGATGTCCACCACCTTGTCAGAGACGATTGCTTTTGAGATGATTTGCCTTATTGCGGTGTCAAGCTCTTCCTGTGTCTTCCCGGGCGTTACGGTGCTCTTTACAAGCTGGGCCTTGACTGCCTGAAAGAAGCCTACGTCATCCCTGATTTTCAGCGCTTCCTCGTTTGGGACTGAAAGGGCGAATGCCTGTAAAAGTTCTGTCGTGTATTTTACAAAGCGCTCCTTGCCGTCCTTCTGCGCCAGAATGTGCTCCATCGCCGAGGCTATTATTTCCATCTTCTCCTTTGGCGCTGCCTTGAAGAAGCTCTTGTAGTTGAAGCCTCGCATGAGGTTGTTCGCTATCTCGTATTTCTCAAGCATAACCTCCACTGCCTCTTCCTGGTCTATGCCTACTTCTTTCCTGTCGCCTTCTGTGTAGTCTGCCAAGGCTTTCTTTAATTCGTCTGCTATACCTATGTAGTCAACCACAAGGCCGCCCGGTTTGTCTTTGAATACCCTGTTTACCCTTGCAATCGCCTGCATCAACCCATGGCCCCGCATGGGCTTGTCAACATACATCGTGTGAAGGTTCTTTACGTCAAAGCCTGTAAGCCACATATCCCTAACTATGACGATTTTTAATGGGTCATTCGGGTCTTTCATCCTGTCCCCGATATCCCTTCTTCTCTGCCTGTTCCTGATATGCTCTTGCCAGCCTGAGGGATCGCTTGCCGAGCCTGTCATTATGACTTTTATGAATCCTTTATCATCCTCTTTGTCGTACCATTGAGGCCTGAGCTTCAGGATTTCGTTGTGCAGATCCACGCAGATCCTTCTGCTCATGCAGACAACCATCGCCTTGCCGTCCATGACTTTAAGGCGCTCTTCGAAATGGTTGATGATGTCCTTTGCAATATTCCTGATGCGCTTCTCGCTGCCAACTATGGCTTCCAATCTTGCCCATTTGCTTTTGAGCTTTTCTTTCTTTTCTACTTCTTCGCCCTCTGTCACATCCTCAAATTCCGGGTCAATCTTTGGCCTTTCTTCCGGCTTCAGCTCAATCTTTGCCAGCCTGCTCTCGTAGAATATCCTGACTGTTGCGCCGTCGTGGACAGCCTTTTCTATGTCGTAAATGTCAATGTAATTTCCGAAGACGGCAGGGGTGTTCCTGTCCGTCTTTTCCAATGGCGTTCCGGTAAAGCCTATGAATGACGCCTTTGGCAGGGCATCCCTCATGTGCCTTGCAAAGCCATCTATGAAATCGTACTGGCTCCTGTGCGCTTCATCAGCTATGACAACGATGTTCCGCCTTTCAGAAAGCAATGGGTAAGGGTCTGTTTTTTCATCCGGCAGGAATTTCTGTATAGTGGTAAAGACGATGCCGCCGGAGGCTACTTTCAAGAGATCCCTTAGTTCTGCTCTTGTTTCCGCATGGACAGGCTTCTGCCTTAATATCTCCTGGCACCTTCCGAAAGTCTCAAACAACTGGTCATCCAGGTCATTCCTGTCGGTTAGCAAGACAATGGTAGGGTTATCTAATGCCAAGACAAGCTTTCCGGTGTAGAATACCATTGTGAGGCTTTTCCCTGCGCCCTGGCTGTGCCAAACCACTCCGCATCGCTTGTCGCCTTTCACGCTTGACGCTTTTATCGTGGCTTCGACTGCTTTATTGACTGCATAATACTGGTGGTAGCCTGCCAGCTTCTTTTGGGTGCCACTATTCTCTTTCTCAAAAACAAGGAAATGCCTTACGATGTCAAGGAAGCGGTCTTTTTGGAACATGCCCTTGAGGAGGACTTCCATTGACTTGCTTCTGATGTCTGACTTTATCTCTTTCCCGTCCACTGTCCGCCAGAGCATGAACCATTCCTTGCCAGAGGTTATGGTGCCTGCCCTTGCCTCCATGCCGTCGCTGACCACCAGCATTTCGTTGAAGCTGAAAAGGGACGGAATTTCGTTCTTGTAGGTTTCAAACTGGTTGAAGGCTGTCCAGACTGTGGCGTTCTCGTCTGCCGGGTTTTTGAGTTCGATGACTGCCAACGGCAAGCCGTTCACAAAGATTACGATGTCCGGCCTTCTATTGTAATTGTTCTCCATCACTGTAAACTGGTTGACTGCCAGGAACTCATTTCTTTCCGGTTTTTCAAAGTCGAAAAGCCAAACCTTGCCGCCTTCGATACGGCCTTCTCTGTTCCTGTACTCAACATCCATGCCGTTCACAAGCATCTTGTGGAAGCTCTGGTTGTT
>JBBIIV010000130.1:0-3296 GCA_037446295.1 Nitrospirota bacterium | reverse complement strand
AGAACCAGCAAAGTAGCACCAGCCAAACCCTGTAAAACTTGGGTCTGTCGTCAAACCTAATGATGCAGGGTCTGCCCATGCGATAGCGTTAGGAGCTATATTAAAAGTTGTTCCTGCTCCTGGTCCTACCCGTTGATTATTAATATCACTGTAGCACTTCACATTCACAGTGTTCGTGACACCAGCCACATTGTTAATGAGGTAGTGTGTCGTAAACGGTCCTGTAGCCGGAGGAACCGCCCATACGAAGTGAGCATAAGGGGCAACCAAATTCGATTCTCGGGAACCGTTTGCCCACGCATTAGGCATAGCCATTAGCAATACCATGAAGGTTAGTAAAAGTAAAAATGCCTTTTTCTTCATCGCCATCCTCCTTTTTGGAAAGCACTGTTATTAAGAAAAACATTATAATAACCCCTAACTTCACAAGTCCTTCAGCCCTTAATTGTCCTTACCACCTCCTTTTGCAGAAAACCTTATTATATTTTCTGCCACTTCATCAGTAAATGCCTTCTTAATATATACAAAGTATAGGATAATTTTTAATGATTGTCAAACTCCGAAAAATAGAGATAGACTTGCAGACCGCTCTATTTATCTGTCATTCCGAACACCCAACGGGTGTGAGGAATCTTTAAGTTAAACGATAAGATTTCTCCCCTTCGCTTTGCTCAGGGCTTCGGCTCACCTGCTCGAAATGACAACTTTCTATCTCTATTTTTTTGGAAACTCAGAAAACCAAAAACTATACTGTAACCTGTTCCTTTAAAACTCTAATGACAATTCCGGGTTTATGCTTATTATTCAATGCTGATTTTCTCTTCTATTGCTGATCTGAGGATTTTAAAATTCTCAGCAGCATAGTATCGTCTTTGTTCTTTCTCAAGCAAAGAGCCGAGTTTCACCGTATAGTCTTTTTTAGTAAGGGAATCAATTCGATCGAGTATTTTCATCAGTATTTGACGGCGGGCTTCTATATCAATCCCTTTTTTCAATAAAAACTCTATATCAAAAGCATCCCTTATCTCTTTTCTTTCAATGAATGCCTCTATCTTTGACTTCATCATCTCTTTTAAAGATACCACCTTCAGAAAAACCTGCATGTTGGAATATTTGCTGTAAGCAATCGCCTGTTCTGTCTTAATCCTTTTCCTCTCTTTTCTTATCTCTATTTTTAAGCTTCTGGGATAATCTCTGGACTTTATCTCAAATAGCAATGTATGAAATTTATTGGCTGAATCCCCTAATAAATAAAACCCTGCAAGGTATTCTTTTAGTTCTACAAACAATCTGTCTGCATCAACATTCTTTATAATCCAGAAATCCAGATCAACTGAAAACCTGTTTAAGCCAAAGCATAGTCTGAGCATTGTTCCGCCGCCCAGTGCAAGGCAATTCAAGAACCTCTTGCTGTTAAGCCTGTCCAAAACCTCTAATTCAAACTGCTCTTGCTTTGCTAAATCCTGCATATCCTTCTTAAGATGTCTTTAGTTTTTTCAGGATATATTTCTGATATATTGATAAGCTTATTTTTATCAAGTTTATCTAGATCAATAGATGCAAAATCTATTTTATATTTGCCAAACGAATAAAGATACACCGAATCTATAAACGCCTTTTCTTTGGTTGCAATAAATATGTCTCCCTCTTTTATGAAATCAAAGTAGTATCTTTTCTGAAGCTTGTAAAAATTAAATACTGTTTCCATGATATCAAAATTGACTGATCGTTTTAAGGAAACACTCTCAAAGTAATTCCTTTGAACCTGTGTAGTAATATCGTAAAAGGCGAGTGCCGTAGTAAGAGAAATATAAGATGGAACCTGCAGTATATTAGAAATCCTTAAAAGTTCTTCCATTGAAAAACTCACCCATGTCTCTGACAACACATAAAAGTTTTTCTTTAGTCGGACAAAAAGCCCCTGCTTAGCATAACGTGAGCATAAAACCCTTGCAGACTCTAATTTTATTCCCAATAAATCCTGCAGGTCCTCTACTGTAAAATATAGCCTGCCTCTCAATGTTCTTAACTCAGCATATCTCATACAAAATATATATAATTATCATTTTTGTTAATTATATATACTTACTTTTTTTCTGTCAATTAGGAATACATCCAATAATATTCTGACTCTAAACCCGGCTTTATAAATTTTTAAACATAACTCTTTGAAAAATAAAGAAAGTGGTATTCACTTTCGCCAATACATCTTCCCTGCTTTTACAGCCTTTATTCCGAATATCCAGTGTCGGTGTCAGTTACTGACACTGTGCACTGTCACTGACACTATGGTTTTCAAGGCGGATGTTTTCATCTTGTATCATCATTTATGGTTATGAGTTTAACCCTCTTTACCCTTTTTAAAAAATATCAGCACTTACTTTAATGTTATTTCTTTTCAAAAGATATTCAATAGCGGTATAAATTAGATAGGATATAACACATATGTATATATGAGCCTTTACCCTTTCTTCTTTTCAGTGATAAACAAGTCTTATCTCTAATGTGTCTTTCAGGAGACATGGATACCTTATTAAATATATCCACATATGAAACCCTTTCTTCACATTTAATATCATTTATATGAACTAATCCTTCGATAGTTTAGCTGTTTACGCAAGTTTTAATCTCTGTGCTTCTTACCATGTAACTCCTCCAAAGGACTTTAATCGTTTTTTGTTTCGCATTATTATTTCCCTATAACTTTTGACAATAGCAAGCAGCAGTGTAATAAGTCTTACCTTTTACAGTCTTTTTGGAGATTTTGAATGTTCCTTTATTCATACGCCAATACTTTATACTACAAAATATAAGCTTTTGTCAAAAAAATAATGATATATATCTAAATTATTCGCCACTACATTGAAAACAAGAATCTAACAATTTCAGCAAGTTAGATGAAAAATCTTATAAAGATGCGGTTAACTGTATTCTTGGATGCAGCCACCTGCTATCTTTATCAGAAAATGGAGTCTCAATACAGGTCTATTGCGCCCTTATAGCCAGCATGTTAATTACACTCTGGACTGGACGTAAGCCCACAAAACGAACATTTGAAATGCTTTGCTATCACTTTATGGGTTGGGCTGATGATGAAGAACTTTTTGATCATATAGAAAAGCTTAAACAAGCTGACAATACAAAGAAAAACACATAAGCATCAGAGGGGTTCTTTTTTTCCTCTCTCTCGCTATAGCTACTGCTTTGCCTGCTTGCAAATATTAATCTGGAGTTTCCTGTGAGTTTTTCTACTGAATCCTTCCAACCTATTGATATAACTAACAAATCACAAAAAA
>JBBIIV010000129.1:0-3270 GCA_037446295.1 Nitrospirota bacterium | reverse complement strand
ATGAGGTTTTAACCTCTCAAACTTTGCCTTAGCCATATGCCCTCCTTAAAAAAATTATATAATCTTAAAAATATTATCTAGATTTGGTTGTTTACTATTATAAATTTAAAAACCACGAATCTTTGATATTATCTCATCTATAATATTCTTTGGAACTTCTTCATAATGAGAGAATTGCATGGTATATGTAGCCCTTCCCTGAGTCGTTGACCTAAGATCTGTTGCGTAACCAAACATCTCTGAAAGAGCAATATTCGCCTTGATTACCTGGGTGTTTCCTCTTTTTATAAGAGACAAGATCTTGCCTCGTCTGGAGCTTAAATCTCCAATTACGTCCCCCATGTATTCTTCAGGTGTAACAACTTCAACACTCATTACTGGCTCGAGTATAACAAGCTGAGCCTTCATAGCGCCATCTTTGAACGCCATTGAACCGGCCACCTTGAATGCCATCTCTGATGAATCAACCTCGTGATACGAACCATCAAAAAGGGTGACTTTAACATCAACTACAGGGTAGCCGATAAGCACACCCCCCTCCATTGCCTCCCTAACGCCCTTTTCAATTGCAGATATATACTCTTTAGGTATTGCTCCGCCTACAATCTTATTAACAAACTCAAAGCCGCCGCCCCTACCTAGAGGCTCTATCTCAAGCCATACATGTCCATACTGCCCCCTGCCGCCTGACTGCCTTACATATTTGCCCTCGCTCTTTACAGGGACCTTAACGGTTTCCTTGTAAGCGACCTGGGGTTTCCCGACATTTGCCCCAACCTTGAATTCCCTTTTCAGCCTGTCAACAATTATTTCAAGGTGAAGCTCGCCCATCCCGGAGATAATTGTCTGCCCGGTCTCATCGTCAACCGAAACCTTAAATGACGGGTCTTCAAGAGCCAACTTAGAAAGAGAGCCTGATAGCCTCTCCTGATCAGTTTTTGTCTTTGGTTCAATCGCCACTGAAATAACTGGTTCAGGAAACTCTATAGCCTCAAGAATAACAGGGTCGGTATCTGAACATAATGTATCACCAGTAAGGGTATGTTTAAGCCCTACAATAGCTGCTATATCGCCAGCTCTAACCTCTTTAATTTCCTCCCTTTTGTTCGCGTGCATTCTCAGCAGCCTGCTTATTCTTTCCTTGGCATCCTTGGTTGAGTTATAAACATAAGAGCCTGTCGTAAGGACGCCAGAATAAACCCTGACAAAAGTCAGCTGTCCGACATAAGGGTCGGACATTATCTTAAAGGCAAGAGCGGAAAAGGGTTCATTATCATTCGCCTTTCTCTCAATTTCCTGACCATCGCTTAACCTTTTGCCTTTGATTGAAGGTCTGTCAAGAGGCGATGGTAGATAATCTCCGATAGCATCAAGCAGCGTTTGTATCCCCTTATTCCTGAATGCAGAACCGCACAGTGTAGGAGTGCATTTCATGTTGATTGTGCCGTTCCTGAGTGCTGCCTTTATTTCATCTATTGTTATCTCCTCTCCTAGGAGATATTTATTCATAATATTTTCATCAAATTCAGCGAGTTCTTCAATAAGTTTCTCTTTATACTTTTTGGCAAGTTCAAGGTGTTCTTCGGGTATCTGCTCCTCAATAAACTTTGCCCCGAGGGTTTCATCATCAAAGCAAAAAGCTACCATTCTTAACAGATCTATTGAGCCCCTGAAGTTCTCTTCAATTCCGAGCGGTATCTGGATAGGGATTGGCTTTGCGCCAAGCCGGTCCACCATGCTGTTTACAGCCATAAAGTAATCTGCCCCGATCCTATCCATCTTGTTCATAAATGCTATCGTTGGCACACCATGCTTAATTGCCTGCCTCCAGACAGTCTCTGACTGAGGCTCAACGCCTGCAACCGCATCAAACACTGCTACTGCACCATCCAAAACCCTCAGAGACCGCTCAACCTCTATAGTAAAATCTACATGTCCGGGTGTATCTATGATATTGATCATGTGATCGCCCCATGTGCAAGTTGTGGCAGCAGAAGTAATAGTAATGCCCCTTTCCTGTTCCTGAGGCATCCAGTCCATAACAGCGGTGCCTTCATGAACCTCTCCAAGCTTATATGTGACACCTGTATAATACAAAATCCTCTCAGTTGTAGTTGTTTTTCCTGCGTCGATATGAGCCATAATACCAATATTTCTTATCTGTTTAAGGGGGAATCTTGACATGAGATAAAACTTTTACCACCTGTAGTGAGCAAAAGCCCGGTTTGCCTCGGCCATTTTGTGGGTATCTTCTTTCTTTTTGATTGTAACACCCGTGTTATTATAGGCGTCCAACAGTTCCCCTGCAAGCCTTTCACGCATGGTCTTTTCTTTCCTCGCCCTTGAATACTCTACAATCCACCTGAATGTCAGAGCTATCTTTCTGTTCGGCCTGACCTCGACTGGCACCTGATAGGTTGCGCCACCAACTCTTCTTGGTTTAACTTCGAGCAAGGGTTTAGCGTTTTCTATGGCAGTTTTAAAGACCTTAATCGGGTCTGCTCCTGTTTTTTCCCTCAAGATATCAAATGCGCCATAGCAAATCCTCTCAGCTGTTGACCTTTTGCCATCTTTCAAGATAATGCTTATAAACCTGCTGACCAGCTTGCTGTTATATTTTGGATCAGGCAGTATCTCCCTTTTTTCAGCTTCTCTTCTTCTTGCCATTTTACTCCTTAAAGTCAGATATTGTTTTCAGAAAGCCACTTCGTTACAAGCATAGATAAAAACTTCTATTTGGGTCTTTTTGCACCGTATTTTGAACGACCCTGCCTCCTGTTGGCAACTCCAGCACAGTCTAAAGATCCCCTTAGAATATGATATCTTACACCTGGCAAGTCTTTTACCCTGCCTCCTCTAATTAACACTATTGAGTGCTCCTGAAGGTTGTGCCCAACACCAGGTATATATGCGGTTACTTCCATAGCATTGGTAAGTCTCACCCTTGCAACCTTTCTTAATGCAGAATTTGGCTTCTTAGGGGTTGTAGTGTATACCCTAACGCACACTCCTCTTCTTTGAGGACAACTCTTAAGGGCTGGACTTTTAGTCCGCCTCTCAACCTTTTTACGCCCGTGTTTAATCAATTGTGTAATGGTAGGCACCTGACCTCCAAAAATTTATATTTAATTATTAAATTAGATTTGGTTACCTGTTACTTGGTTGACTGACTAATTTACCAGAGATTTAACTTTATGTCAAGTCCGAAAAATCTAGAGTTTCCTGAGTTTTTACCCGAAGTCAAAGCATAGCTGGAAGTCATCGGTATTA
>JBBIIV010000128.1:0-2523 GCA_037446295.1 Nitrospirota bacterium | reverse complement strand
AAATGCAAAGATGACCTGGAACGGGAATTTTATATACGTATGACGAAGAAATTTGACTGGCGTGTAACTGTCTGAACAACCATCGTCGAAGTTGTTTGACAACATAGGGGATTGATAGGAAAATGTATTTGGAGGATGTGCCAAATCAAAACTGTTTAAGCAAAAAAGAGGTGATTTATGAAGGATATTATTAAACAATCTGTTCCACGAATCGAGGAATTGTCTGTAATAAATTATAGGGCCTTACGGAAACTAAACTTAAAAGGCCTTACTCCTTTAACCGTCTTTCTTGGCCCTAATGGCAGCGGAAAGTCAACGATCTTTGATGTGTTTGCTTTTCTTTCTGAGTGTTTTTCTGTTGGCCTTAGAAAAGCGTGGGACAAACGCGGGAGATTCAAAGAACTTCGTACTCGTGGAGAAGAAGGATCAATCGTTTTTGAGTTGAAATATCGTGAGAAACCGAAGTCCCCCATCATTACCTATCACCTTGCTATTGAGGAAGAACGTAAGGGTCCCTACGTGGTAGAAGAATGGTTGCAATGGCGACGAGGATCAAAGGGTAAACCTTTTAGATTTCTCGACTTCGAAAGGGGTGCTGGAAAAGTAATTACAGGCGAAGAACCGGGGGAACGTGATCAACGTATGGAGGAACGATTAGATTCGCCAGAAATGATAGCTGTGAACACCCTTGGGCAACTTGCCAAACACCCCCGGGTCAGCGCTCTGCGTCGTTTTATTACCGGGTGGTACCTTTCGTACCTTACCGCGGAGAATACCCGTGGAACACCGGAGGCAGGGCCTCAGGAGCGGTTATCAGCGACCGGCGATAATTTGCCTAATGTGATTCAATACCTGAAGGAGCAGCATGAAGGCCGACTCGATCAAATTTTAAAAACTTTATCCCACCGGGTGCCGCAATTGGAGAAGGTAGATGCAGAGCTAATGGCTGATGGGAGACTCTTATTACAGATTAAAGATGCGCCTTTTGAGCGCCCGATCTTAGCAAAGTTTGCCTCTGATGGAACCCTTAAGATGCTTGCTTACTTGACAGTCCTTTATGATCCTGACCCCCCTCAATTAGTGGGAATTGAAGAACCTGAAAATCATCTTTATCCGCGACTACTTCCTGAACTCGCTGAAGAGTGCAGGGAGGCATCAGCACGGACTCAGCTGATGGTTACAACCCATTCACCATTTTTCGTAAATGGACTGAGGCATGAAGAATTATGGGTGCTCTACCGGGACAAGGGCGGTTATACACAAGCAAAACAAGCTTCCAAAATGAGAGGAGTAAAAGAATTTATGAAAGAAGGCGCCCTCCTTGGACACCTCTGGACAGAGGGGCATTTTGAAGTCGGTGATCCTTTAACTAACTCAGGGGATTCAAAATAGTTATAGGGGAACAAAAAAATCCGGAGGTATGGATTCGCATGCACATTGAATTTTTAGTTGAGGAGCCTTCTGCTGAAGCTGCTCTTTCCAACCTCATACCTAAGATATTAGGGGAAAACCTATCCTTTAAAATTCATTCTTATCAGGGAAAATCAGATCTTCTTAACAAACTGTTATCGCGTCTTAGAGGATATAAGACCTGGATACAAGAAGAATGTCGTATTGTTGTTTTAATTGATGCAGATGAAGGGGATTGTCGTTTACTTAAGGATCGCTTAGAAGATATAGCTCAAGACGCTGGATTAATTACAAAATCAAGGAGAAAGGGGGGTTCTTATTTTCAGGTTTTGAATCGTTTGGCAATTGAGGAGTTGGAGGCCTGGTTTTTTGGTGACATAGACGCGGTGCGTTCCTCATATCCACGTATTCCGTTGAATCTTGGAAAAAAAGCAAAATATCGCGATCCAGATGCCATTAGGGGAGGGACATGGGAAGCTCTTGAACGGGAATTTAAAAAAGTGGGATATTTCTCTTCCGGAATGTCTAAGATTTCGGTGGCGAGGGAGGTATCGCTTTATATGGAACCGGAACGAAACCGGTCCAAAAGTTTTCAGGTTTTTCGTCAGGGGCTTTTGGATTTAGTTGGGTAATTTATAGGTATTTTTATAATCAATAAAAAAGGCCCTTACGGGCCCGATGGCTTTCGCCATCCACCTCCGGTACTCCGGATTAATCAAATTATGCCAAAAGAAAGATTAAAAAGTCAAGGAAAAAATCAAATCAAACGAAAGTTCCATAAAATGCAATCGCCGCCCCCATAATTGAGGACGGCGAAAGATCTCCTTCTGCATGTGGCAGATGAGGCTAAAAAAAATAATACTCATTCGGGAATAAATGTCAAGTATTAAAATATAGTCATGTAACCATTGAAATTCTAAAACTTTTTTACACCCTACCCTGAAGGCATAATGGGAAATTACAGGACAAGTCAGCACTAAGTTGGCGCTAAGTAGGAACCAAGTTAAGTATTAATACCGACAAGAGAAGGGCAAGTGAAAAAATGGAAGTTTTCCAATTCAAACAAAGTAGTGCTGATTACCCATCTTCATTGCAGAAATATTTGGATCGTCA
>JBBIIV010000127.1:0-2432 GCA_037446295.1 Nitrospirota bacterium | reverse complement strand
AACAATTTCAAATTTCAAATGTTCCAAATTCGAGACATTTAACTTGAAAAATTGGATTTTGGTCATTTCAGATTCGAATTTCGGTCATTGTTTCGGATTTCGACATTCGGATTTCGGATTTGGTGCAATTGTCACAAGCTCACCCATCTTATCCGCTTGTGGCCAGCGGCCTGACTTATGGGACACGTAAAGTTTGACAAAGGGGGAGGGAGGGGGATTAGATTCTTTTTCGATTGCGGTCAGGCCCCTTTGAGGGGCCAGTCCCGCCTTTAGCGGGATAAAGCCCCCAGCTTTGCTGGGGGATACTTACTTTTTCAATAAAGGCTTTCGCTGCCTTAAGTGCATCTTTGACCATATCCACATCGTACAGAAGTCCCCTATAATATCCTGCAATATGAAGGGCATCATAGAGTTTTTCAAATTCCCTGAGAAGCTTTCCATCATAAAGGACCAGATGCCTTTTTAATGCGCTTCGGTATGCATCAATAGATTTTGGAAGTTCTTTTTTTGTTAAGCCCCTCTTTAAGAGATGTTCATTGATTGCCTCTAAGACAGCGAGATAAGCAGTCCCGAAGGCTTCTCTTACAGGCTTAATATCTGTATAGGTATTGTCTTCTACGGGGACAGACTTTAATATCTCTTTTGCATGGTTCAAATATCTTGATGCCTCACCCATCTCCGCGCCCTCTACATTCCCCAATTTATAAAAATATTACTATGGAAATTTATGACAGTCAATTACAAATTGTGAAGGGATTCGGGCCTTGGGTTATATCTTCTGTCTTTGTTTTTGATCTATCAGACCTATTGACAGCCTTTCCCCAGAAAACAAAAAAGCCCGACCCCCCAGGATTGGAATTGATCAGGCTTTTTTCTCTCTCACCGTCACCTCTCACCCCCTAATAAGGAAGCCAGGAACACAGGAAAAATTCATATTCCTTTTTCATGGCTTCATGGTTTCCTCATGAGAGGAAGGTTAATGGTGGGTTAACAAAGTGGCCTATGGATCCCTGGCTCATCTCATATCAAAAACCAGATCTTTCGTCATGGGGTTTTTGGGGGTTGTCACCTGATCTTTTCAATAAAAGCCTTGGCGGCCTTCATGGCCGCCTTAACCACATCAACAGAGTGAAGCATTCCGCGATAATATCCGGCGATATGGAGTTCATCATAGATATCCTCGAACTCCCTCAAGAGCTTCCCATCATGGACAGCAAGGTGCCTCTGTAAAGACTTTCTGTAACCATCTACAGACTTTGGAAGCTCTTTTTTGCTTAATCCCTTGCTCAGGAGATATTCGTCTATTGCTTTTAGAACTGCAAGATAGGCAGTTCCGCAAGCCTCCTGGACATATTTAGTATCAGCGAACCTCATGTCCTCTACCGGAGATTTTTCTAATATCTCCTTTGCATTCTGCAAATATCTCAATGCCTCTTTCATCTAAATCTCCTCTTAGAAATATTTATATTACAATTAGTCAGGTACTGTCAAACCATTTATACAAAGAGTATTTCTTTATTGCCTTTCGGTCTATTTCTCTCTTTTACCTCTTGAAAACCAAAAAGCCTGACCGTCCAGGATTGGAATGAATCAGGCTTTTTGTTTCTCGCCGTCACTTCTCACCCCCCGATAAGGAAGTTAGGAACACAGGAAATATTCATCTTCCCTTTTCATGGCTTCATGGTTTCCTAATGAGAGGAATGTACAGGTTGGGTTAACAATTTTGTCTATCAATCCATGGCTCATCTCATATCAAAAACCAGGCCTTTGGTGAAGAAGTATTTGTGGTTTTTTTGCTCATTTAACCTCTCTTAAAGTCTGTTGACGCCTGAATCTCTTAAACTGCGAGGGTGGTGATTGCAACAAATCGGTGGGAAACGTTGTCAATCATCACGCCAAAACCTTCAATCGTGCGCACTCCGAGAAGATTCATATCTCCAGGTTCTGCGAAAACCACCTCGTCAATGGTCTCATATCCTTCCGAGCGAAGGATGGCATATCCTACTTCTCGTTGGACGATTTGTTTTGTTGCTGTTATAAAGGCCCGTTTTCTGACAGGTTCAATGTCTATTTGAACAAGAACATCTCTCGGTAACCAGGTTAACTCAGCCCCTGTATCGACGAGAACCTCAATGGGAAGGGTAAACCTGTCCTGAATCCTAGGATTTATGGCGATGACATTGACTTTAAAGACACTCATAACATTTCCATTTCCTCTCTAAATTTCTCATTGAAAGGGCAGGTTTGTCAATGATTATTTTGGATCAACCTTCTATGGCCTGTCTGCGTTTGAAGAGGAAACCTTGAAAATGTATCTATACCTTCTTGTCAAATTCTTTATAAAAAAATCGACCTTTTGTCAATAAGTTATTGCGGATTGTCATTTAATCTTTTCAATAAAGACCCTTGCTGCTTTCATTGCATCTTTAACA
>JBBIIV010000126.1:0-2059 GCA_037446295.1 Nitrospirota bacterium | reverse complement strand
CCTGGATTCCCATGGAGGGTGAAGAACCTAACGGATTCTCGTTCCAGCATGGTTAAAAGGCTTCTTTTGACAACCCGTATGTTAATTTAATGATAAACTTATAAATATATAACCACACAGTTACATATAAATCGGTTCTGTTGTGATACGCAGGAGAGATTCAAAAATATCCATTTTTATCCTTTTTATAGGCTATCTAATATGAATTAATGGCCACGTATCATTTTTTACTTGACATTTCTGTAAAATATGATATAGTGGAGGTATGTTTAACAGTAAACCAAATAAGTTAACTAACATGACCCGCTACTTTCTCGAACCCCAAAATACCACTCACCGCCAATACGAAGCCCTCCGGGCCTACTTCGTCGAGGATCTTTCCTCGGTTGAGGTCGCCCGCCGCTTCGGATATTCTCCGGGAAGTTTTCGCGTCCTGGCCCACCAGTTCCGTCAGCATCCAGATCGGCCCTTCTTCCTTCCCCCTCAGAAGGGGCCCCAGGCTTCTCCTAAGACCGACCGTCTCCGGGACAAGGTCGTCTCGTTGCGAAAGCAGAATCTCTCCATCTATGACATCAGCCGGGTCCTCGAGAAAAGCGGGCAGAAGGTAAGCGCCGTTGCCATCTCTTTGATTCTCAAGAAAGAAGGGTTTGCTCGGCTCCCCCGAAGAAGAGACGAGGAGAGACTGCCGGGGCCTCGGCCCGAGGTAGCAGAGGTTTCGGATGTGAATCGGCTGGATTTGTCTGTCCGGCAATTTCGGACCCAATTCGGGGGGCTGTACCTGTTTATCCCTTATCTGGCCCAGATCCCTTTGGAGAGGTTGCTTGAGGAGGCGGGATTCCCAGGAACCAAGATGATCCCGGCTCAGCAGGCGGTCCTTTCCCTTCTGGGGCTTAAGCTCTTTGGAAGTGCCCGGCATAGCCACGTGATGAGTTATGTCCTGGACGAGGGGCTGGCTCTGTTTGCTGGACTCAATGTGATTCCCAAACGGTCTTTTCTGACCGAATATAGTTGCCGGGTCAATCCGGCTTCCTATCCCCGGTTGATGCGGCTTTGGTTTGATGCCGTAGGGAAACTTGGGCTTTCGCGGGGAGGGTCGTTTGACCTGGATTTCCATACCATTCCCTTCCATGGCGAAGAAGCCCTGATGGAAAAACATTATGTCTCTAAGCGGAGTCGGCGGCAGAAGGGGATTCTGGCCTTCCTGGCCCAGGATGCTGAAAAAAGGGTGTTTTGCTATGCCAATGGACAATTGCGAAAGGAGGAGCAGGATGAGGAGGTCCTTCGGTTCGTTGAGTTCTGGAAGCAGCGAACCGGGAAGCTTCCCGAGGAGTTGATCTTTGACTCCAAGCTGACGACCTATGGCCATCTGAATCGGCTCAATCGGATGGGAATTGCCTTCATCACGCTCCGGAGACGTTCTGCCAAGAGGCTTCGAGAGATTTACCAGGAGCCGGTTTCGGCCTGGAGGCGAATTGAGCTTCAGGGAGTCTCTCGGATCTACAAGACCCCACGGATTCTGGATCGTCAGATTCAGCTGCGTGACTATCAGGGACCCCTTCGCGAGATCGTCATCCAGGATCTGGGGCATGAGGAGCCCACCTTCCTGATCACCAACCAGCTTCGCCGAACACCGGCCAAGCTGATCGAACGCTATGCCCAGAGGATGATTATCGAGAATCGGATTGCCGATGGAATCGACTTCTTTCATATGGATGCTTTATCCTCTGCCGTAGCCATGAAGGTCAACTGTGATCTGCAACTTACTTTAATGGCCAGCAGCCTCTATCGACTCTTGGGAATGGAGATCGGACAGGGATATCAAACAGCCATCTCCCGTCATCTGTTTCGTGACTTTATTGAGGCAACGGCCCAGGTCCACATCCTTGAGAAGGAAATCGTGGTTCAATTCCAGAAACGGGCCCATAATCCATTGCTGTTGGCCGCGGGTTTCGATAAAAAGGATGTTCCGATCCCCTGGCTGGGGAAAAAACGACTGCAACTTCTGTTCGGTTGAGGCCCATGGTGTTAACTCAAAAAACTAACATGGGAATCCAGGCTA
>JBBIIV010000125.1:0-3586 GCA_037446295.1 Nitrospirota bacterium | reverse complement strand
TTATTCTTCAAAGAAAAGTTTCCACCAGAGTTATAATAAGCTGAGAGAGCTTGGCTCAATGACATTTGAGACGGTGTGCAAGACATCTACTGGGAGGCTATTTCCAGCCGATATGACTTTTTCACTGCTCAATTATAAAGATCAAGAATATATCTTTGTATTTATGAGGAATATTAGTGAGAGAAAATCATATGAAGAAGCTATTGCCAAAGAGAAGGAACTGCTTCAGGCAACCCTGCGGTCAATCGGCGAAGGGGTAATTTCTACAAATGTTGAGGGCGGGGTTGTGTTGATGAACAAAATGGCTGAAAAAATACTTGGTTATGGACAAGAAGTGGTCGGCTTGCAGATAGATGATATCATGCATATACATAATATCAAAACAAAGGCAAGAGAACATCTTGTAGATTTTTTGATGGGAAGGAAAAACTTGCTTAATTATTCGAATAAATGCAGCCTCATAACTAAAGACGGCTATGAAAAAACATTGCTATTAGCCCTTTCTCCTGTTAAAGATAAGGAAAGCAGGATTATCGGGATTGTGTTGGCATTTCAGGATATTACGGGACAGGTTCGCATGGAGAAAGAACTCTTAAAAGCCGATAAACTTGAATCTCTGGGCATCCTTGCAGGCGGTATAGCTCATGATTTTAACAACCAGCTTACCGGCATTTTGGGCAATATAGGACTTGCAAGGATTTTCCTTGAAAGTGACAAAAACAAGGCATATTCAAGACTTGAAATAGCAGAAAGGGCGATTGAAAACGCACAAAGCCTAACCCAGCAACTGCTTACCTTCTCAAGAGGAGGCTCTCCTATTAAAGTGGCGTCGTCTATTGAAAGGGTTGTCAGGGAGACCGCAGATTTTTCCTTAAGAGGCTCAAATATAAGATATGAAATTTCAACTGCTGAAAATATACTGCCAGTCGAGATAGACGAAGGTCAGATGAGCAGAGTTATCAACAATATTATTATTAATTCGTGCCAAGCCATGCCCAATGGGGGCTTGCTAAATATCTCCATTGACAATATTGCTTTAGATGAAAACAGCAATCTACCGCTTAAAGCAGGGAAATATGTAGTCATCACTATACAAGACCACGGCATAGGCATTCCGGAAGACAACCTTAATAAGATATTTGACCCCTATTTCAGCACTAAAAAACAAGGTAGTGGATTAGGACTTTCAGTAGCCTATTCAATAATAAATAAGCATTCAGGATATATCAGCGTCAAGTCACAAGTAAATCAAGGAACAACTTTTTATATCTACCTGCCAGCGCTAATAGACAAAGTTCAGTTGGTTGTCCCTGAGAAAAATAATGCAGTTATGTGCGGCACTGGGAAAATCCTTGTCATGGATGACGAAGAAGATATAAGGCTTTTAGCAGGAGAATTGCTGCATCATCTGGGGTATAAAGCTGAATTCAGCAAAGATGGCACGGAGGCTTTTGAGTTATACAAAAAAGCAAAAGAGGCAGGACAACCTTTCGATGCAGTAATTATGGATTTAACCGTACCAGGCGGGCTGGGAGGCAGGGAGCTGATGACCTTATTACTCAGGTATGACCCAGATGTGAAAGCAATAGTCTCGAGCGGTTACTCCAACGACTTAATTATGGCTTTTCATCGTGATTTTGGTTTTTGCGGATTTATTTGCAAGCCTTTTAAGGTGGAAGAATTTAGCCAGGTATTGCACAGTGCGCTAAACTCTCCAGAAATCCTTTAAAAATACGCAAGCAACTCAACATACTCAAAAATATAGCTTCTTGGAAACAATCTTAAGAAGTTGAAAATTAGGAGGGAATAGAAAAATGGACGAGAAACAGAGTCTTATTGACTCCCTAAAGGGTTATAAAGAAAAGGTGCCGACTATTGAAAAGGCAACTCTCCAATGGGATAAGGAGCTTATTTTTATTGGCAGAACACAGAGAGGCTATGAGATTGAGTTCGATGCAAATCTTCAATGGGGATGTAAGCCAACCGACGCATTGGTGCTCGGTCTGGCTGGCTGCACGGCTATAGATGTATTTATGTTTCTTCAGAAGATGCATGTTGAGATTGGTGATTTTAAGATAGATATTGTGGCAGAGCGGAATCCCACCCCGCCTCAGTATTATAAGACGATAGAGATGGTTTTAAATATTACGGGCAAGAAGCTCGATGCAAAAAAAGTGGAGCGGGCAATAGCTCTTTCTCATGATAAATACTGCTCTGTTTATCATTCGCTTAGAAAAGACATGATCGTGAGAGTCAGCTATGTTCTTAAAGAAGAATAGGATTAATGTTTTTTCCAAATACTTATAAAGCGCATAACTTGGAATCATTAGATGGGGATTTGAAGCAGAATTTAGAATCCTCAAGCAGAAAGCCTTCATGTAAAACACTTTTTGGGGCATTTCTAAGGCTCGGGCTTACAGCATTCGGTGGTCCAGCAATGGTGGCATATATAAAAGATATGGCTGTAACCCGCAGGAAGTGGCTCAATGAAGGGGCTTTTTCAGACGGAGTAATGCTTTGTCAGTCTATACCTGGGGCTACTGCTATGCAGATGGCTGCCTATGTCGGATTAATAACAAATGGCTTAAGAGGCGGATTAGCGGCTTATGCCGGATTTATGCTTCCGGCCCTTACTCTCATGCTTATACTTTCTATCGTCTATTCCAAGTCTCATAACATACCACAAGTTGTTTCGCTCTTTAATGGACTTCAGGTTATTGTCGTTGCCCTGATTGCTAATGCAGCCTATACTTTTGGAAGGGATATACTCAAGCTCAAGGATTACAGGATTATCATTCTTGTCTTGATATCAGCCGCGCTTCTATGGCTGTCAGTAAGCCCTTTTATTGTTATCGTTAGCGCAGCTTTGATAGGAGCTGTATTGCCCCTAGACAAACTTTCTATAACATCGCTATCAAAGGATAAAGAATTATCACAAGGGACATTCAGGCAATTTATTTTCTTGTTTCTTGTAGTCACCACAGGGCTTCTGTGCCTCTATTTTATAGATTTACGGCTTTTTAGTTTAGCGGTTGTCATGTTGAAGATTGACCTGTTTGCCTTTGGGGGTGCGTTTGCTTCGATACCGCTCATGCTGCACGAGGTTGTTCATGTCAGGGAATGGCTAGACAGCAAAACCCTTATGGATGGAATTGCTTTAGGTCAGGTCACTCCAGGTCCAATAGTGATAACCGCTACATTTGTAGGATATCTGATGCACGGTTTTTCAGGCGCTATCATTGCCACTCTTGCTATATTTACCCCCTCTTTTCTTATACTGTTTGGGATCATGCCTTTTTACAGCAGGATACGCTGCTCGCCATTTTTTTTTAAAGTATCTAAGTCGATACTCGCCACATTCGTAGGGCTTCTTGTGTATGCAACATTAAAATTTGCCTCAGTGGTAGCATGGGATACTGTAAGGGTATCGCTCCTTGCGGGCGCTTTAGTTGCATTGTTAAATAAAATAGATATATTGTATGTTGTTTTAATATGCTCATTAATCTCTGTCTTTATATTTTGATGCTTAACTAGAGTCTGTTTATAAAGTCGATAAACCCGCTATTTTGTCATTCCGACCGAAGGG
>JBBIIV010000124.1:0-3804 GCA_037446295.1 Nitrospirota bacterium | reverse complement strand
AAGGATTCTTTTCCTTCTCAATGGAAGAATGAAGGAGGTGAAACAGTAAGGTTAATCTCGATGGGATAATAATTATAGATTTATGAATACTAAAGGCGGAAATTACCTTAAGTAAGTTTTTTGCCGTAAAGGGCAATTTATATTTATTTTTTGCCTATACATTTAATCAATACTAAATTGGAGGTTTAGTGATGGAAATTGGAATGCCAAATGTAAGTGCTGCAACAGGAACAAAGAGCAGGGTTCAGGACCCCGTCCCCTATTCAGGAATCTGTTCGGTCTGTCTTGACGGATGCCCAGGTTTGTGTGAAATCGGTAAATCCTCATACAGAGGGAGAGAGGTCATCTATCCGGGACCTTATGGAAAAGTTACCGCCGGTGCTACAAAAAAATACCCGGTTGATTACTCGCATCTCAATATTCAGGGAACCTGCGTAGGCGCAATAGGCACAAAGGCCGACCCTGACAGCGCAATCTTCCCGGCGGTTTCAACCGAGACCGAGGTAGGCGATAAACACAAGGTAAAGATGAATCTCCCCGTTTTCACAGGAGCGCTCGGCTCAACCGACATTGCAAAGGATAACTGGGAAGGACTCGCAATCGGAGCGGCGTTATCCGGCATTATGGTTGTCATAGGCGAGAACGTGGCGGGAATGGATCCCAAGGCCGAGATTAAAAACGGCAGGGTCGTAAAATCTCCAGAACTCGAAAGAAGGGTAAATTGCTTCAAGGACTGGTATAACGGCGCCGGTGCTATAATCCTTCAGCAGAACGTCGAAGACTCAAGGCTTCAGTCAGCTGAATATGCAGTTGAAAAGCTCGGCGTTGAATGTATTGAACTCAAATGGGGACAGGGGGCAAAAAACATCGGAGGAGAAGTAAAGCTTAAAACCCTCGACAGGGCGCTCGAATTGAAGAGCAGGGGATATATAGTCCTGCCGGATCCCGAGGATGCAGCAGTCCAGACCTCGTTCAAGGAAGAGGGATTCAGGGAGTTTGAGAGACACTCAAGGCTCGGAATGGTCGATTATGACAATTTTATGAAAACAGTCGAGCATTACAGGAATACTGGCGCTAAATTCGTCTCACTGAAAACGGGCGCATACAGGGTTCCGGATCTTGCAAGGGCGTTGAAATTTTCATCCGACGCCGGTATCGATTTGCTCACAATGGACGGCGCAGGCGGCGGCACGGGCATGAGCCCCTGGAGAATGATGAATGAATGGGGAATCCCGACAATATATCTTCAGGCGATAGCTTATAAATTCGCCTCCCAGCTAAAGGCAAAGGGCAAATACGTCCCGAACCTTGCCATTGCCGGAGGATTCTCTTTGGAAGACCATATTTTCAAGGCGCTCGCCCTTGGAGCTCCTTTCTTTAAGGCTGTCTGCATGGGAAGGTCATTGATGATACCTGCTTTCGTAGGAAAGAATATCCAGAAATGGATTCAGGATGAAAAATTGCCCGCGGAGATTAAAAAATACGGTGATGTCCCTGAAAGGATATTTATTGCATTCGAGTCCCTCAAGATAAAATTCGGCAAGGACTTTGAGAAACTGCCTTATGGGGCTATCGCCATGTATACATTCTGTGACAGGCTGAGGCTTGGCTTGCAGCAGATTATGGCGGGCGCAAGGAAATTCGGTCTTTCTTATATAGACAGAAACGATCTGGTGTCTCTCACAAAAGAGGCTGCAAACGTGACTGGAATCCCATATGTTATGGAAGCAGATATGGAAGAGGCCGAGAGGATATTGTTTGGTTAAATATTGAATAATAGGCGATTCCCGGTGTAAGAAAAGATGGGATTTAAACGTGGAAATATAAGGGGAGAGGGTTGTTAAATATGCCCCTCCCTTGACGGGAGGGGTTGGGGGAAGGTGAATAATCATAATTTATAAACAGACACTATTTGGAACCAAACGCATTTTTCGTGTTAATCAAGTATAATTTCTTTAATAATTCTTTTTAATTTAAACACCAAACTGAAAATCCGGTATTTTCAGAATAAGGCTTTTTAAGGAACACTGTTATGAACAAGGCAATGCTTGCAATTCTTAAAGTGCTCGACAAAAGCTCAGGTATTATAGGCTCTAGGGAGATATCGAGGGAGCTTAAATTTTATGGAATAGATTTGACCGAGCGGACTGTCCGTTATCACCTGAGAATTTTGGATGAAAGGGGGTATACTGAGATTTTCGGCAGGGAAGGGCGGAAGATTACCGAAAGGGGTAGAAATGAACTAAAGCTGTCTCAGGTATCTTCGAAAGTCGGGTTCGTAATCAGCAAGATAGAAGCCCTTTCGTATCAGACGACCCTTAATCTGGATTCGTTAGAGGGTGATGTGATTTTGAATATATCGTATTTCGCTGAGGAAAACTATAAAAATACCCTGAAAATCATGAAGCCTGTATTTTCATCCCCATACATAATGAGCGACAGGTTGATTATCGCAAAAGGCGGCGAGATGATAGGGGATGTCAGGGTGCCTGACGGCACGGTAGGCATCGGGACTGTTTGCAGCGTTACGATAAACGGGATTTACCTCAAAGCAGGCATCCCGGTTACATCCAGATTCGGCGGGGTGATAGAGATAGAAAACGGAAAACCCAAACGATTCATATCCCTGATAAGTTATGATGGTTCATCCCTTGACCCTCTGGAAATTTTCATAAGCAGTAAAATGACGGATGTAACAGGGGCGGTGAAAAAACGCTCGGGAAAGATTCTCGCAAGCTTCAGGGAGATACCGGCTGTCTGTCTGGATGAGGCTAAAAGACTTGCAAAAAAAATGTCTGATAGAGGCATCAAGGGAATATTAATGATAGGTAGCCCTAATAAACCCCTGCTTGAGATAGATGTCGGCATAGACAAGGTCGGCATAGTGATTGTCGGGGGGCTTAATCCGATTGCGGCCGTCCACGAGTCCAATATAAGCATCGAAAGCAAGGCGATGTCCACCCTTTATGAATACTCAAGGCTGACGAAATACAAAGAAGGCAATTGGAGGAGTTTATGAAAAGGATAGAGGCTATAATAAAGCCCTTTAAGCTCGACGAGGTTAAAGACGCTCTCAATAATATCGGCATTCAGGGAATGACAGTAACTGAAGTCAAAGGATTTGGGAGGCAGAAAGGACACGCAGAGCTGTACAGGGGCGCTGAGTATATCGTTGACTTTATTCCGAAAATAAAAATAGACATAATAGTGCCTGATCACATGGCTGATGATGTAATAGCTGCAATTGAAAAATCAGCTCGCACAGGGAAAATCGGTGATGGCAAGATATTCGTCAGCAATGTCGAAGAACTTATCAGGATAAGAACGGGTCAGCGAGGGGATGAAGCGTTGAATTAACAGCAAACAGAGAGCATTAACAAAAGAACAATTTAACATATAGGATATCCCCCTTACATTTCCCTGAAAAATAGACATAGCATTCACGAAAAAAGCAAAACCACTTTTTGTTTAATGATTTAAGGTGATATAAAATCTCACCAAAAAGGTTACCAAAACACAAAAAAGGGTTAATATATGATAAAACAAAAATTATTTGAATTCAAGAAGCTTGAAAGAACAGACGATAAAGTGACTCCCAGAGCAGAGCTGATACTGTTTGATGGATTTATGAAAGCCATGAAAATAGACAGGATAATTAGTGCCTGTTTATAAAGTCTCGATTTAATAAACAGGCTATAACTCTTGTCTATTAATTCCTTATATTACAAGACCTGACCTTTTCTTCCACTGCCTTAAGCCTTCTAAATCATCTATATCATACCACTGGGGAAGCAAAAAGAATTC
>JBBIIV010000123.1:0-3933 GCA_037446295.1 Nitrospirota bacterium | reverse complement strand
TTTACATTTATTGACCAGCAAGATGTGACAATCTTAAACAAGATTGAAAAAGCTGGCAAATATCGTCTGAAAGAAAAAGAGGTTGCTCAAGGTATTGTCTTACCTCAAGACTTTGTCATAGCAAAGCATCTTTCAAAGCTAAATGATAAAACAATAAAAATAGGCGATGGTATCTTCAATCTCTCAACAGAGGAAAAGAAAAAACTCCGTCTTGCCAAAGAAGAGGAAAATATAATAAAGCCTTTTTATACGACAAATGAATTGACAAGATATTATGGAAATCCTGCCAATTTGCTTTGGGTTATCTACACAACTACTGAAACCATAAAAAATATAAGGTACTATCCCCATATCAAGGCTCATCTGGATAAATTCAAATCTGTTATTACATCGGATTTTAAGCCATACGGACTTCACCGTGCAAGAGAAGAAAGATTTTTTCTTGGTGAAAAGATAATCTCTTTAAGAAAGACAAAAAGACCTTGTTTTACCTATACTGATTTCCCATGCTATGTATCTCAGACATTTTTTGTTTTGAAACCAAATGATATTAACCTCAAATATCTTACAGCAATTTTAAACTCCAAGCTTTGTCATTATTGGCTGGATAAAAAGGGTAAAAAGCAGGGCAACGCCTTGCAGATTGACAAGGCTCCACTTTTAGAACTCCCCATCCGCACCATAGACTTTAATAATCCTTCTGAAAAAGCCGTTCACGACAAACTCGTCTCCCTCGTTGACCGCATGCTTGAACTGCATAAAAAGAAAGCCGCCCTTCCTACCTCAGCCGAACGCGAGAAAATAGAACGCGAAATCGCCGTTACGGATGAAAAGATAGACGAGATTGTTTACGGGCTTTACGGGGTAACGGAGGAGGAAAGAAGGGTAATTGAGGGGAAAGATGTCTAAATGAGCATAGATAACTATTCTACGCAGTTTAAGATCAAGATTGGAGAGATGGTGCTGAAAAAGCAGCGCATTTATCTTGATACAAAGTACTGGATTTTTATGCGCGAAGCATTACAAGGCAATGCCTCTGATACTCAAACAAAAATCTACGTAAGACTGAAAGACCTTGTTAAAAAAGAAGTTGTGATTTGCCCTTTAAGCCCACACGTTTTTCAAGAGCTTATGAATATAGGTGACAGAGAAAAGCGGTTAAGAATGGCAGAGGTGATGGATGAATTAAGTCAACAGGTTTGCTTTATATCACCACCTAGTATCGTAGGACAAGAACTCCTTAGTTTTGTGCGTAACTGCCAAGCTAAATCGGCAGAAAAATCGCTTTTTAATCTCTCAAAATATGTGTTTACAAAAATAGCCTTTGTGCTGGGAGAGATTTATCCTTCCATAAAAGGAATTCCTGATGAGCGAATGGATGATATGCAAGTTCAATTTTTTGATTATCTTTCAAGATTTACGCTTGCGGGAATGCTGAAAACCATGAATTGCGAAGATTTTCCTTTATGGAATAGAGAAAACCTTATTGATAGCCTCAATCAAGGCAAAGATAACAATCAAAATTGGAAATCATTTTATGATGTATTTATGCATGAAATAGCAGGCATACTTGATGTTGTAAGAGATGATTTAGAAAAGTTATGGGTATATCTATATATGACTGATAAGGGTGAGGCCGTAACATTAGAAGAAGTTCGCAAATCAGAAAGCGTAAAGTTATTGTCAAACATGATCTACAATGCTTTTGCTAAGAAGAAGATTAATAAAGAACTGCCATATTTTCATATAACTGCAAGCCTTCATGCTTATCCCAGATACAATACAAGCCATCGCTACAAAGAAAATGATCTGATTGACTTCTCGCATGCTGCTTGGGCATTGCCTTATTGCAATATGTTTTTGACCGAAAAGCCGTTGCATGATTGGATATGCAATAAACCATTAAAACTTAATGAAGTATATGGCTCAAAAGTGCTTTGGAACGAAGAGGATGTATTGAATAATCTTGAGTCTATTGAAAAGTGAAGATGTAATGCAACATATTTTTTGTTCCGAAGAAAATAAAAAGGCAAATGATTTTATAGGGCTATTTAGGTAAAATAAGAGCAGACGGCTTTTGGAGGTTAGATATGGCAAGCAAAACAAATATAGAAATACCAAAAGAGCGAATAGCAGAGTTCTGCAAAAAGCATCATATCCGCAAACTTTCTTTTTTCGGCTCTGTAATCAGCGAACATTTTACGCAGGACAGCGACATTGATGTGCTTGTTGAGTTTGAACAAGGGCAGGTGGTAGGGTTGCTGCGTCTTGCCTCGATGGAAATTGAACTTTCGGAAATTTTAGGCCGTAAAACGGATTTGAGAACGCCTGCTGATTTGAGCCGCTACTTCAGGGACGATGTGCTTTCTGCCGCTGAGGTTCAGTATGCAGAAGGATAATATTATCCGATTAAGACATATGCTCGAAGCTGCAAGGGAAGCCCTGTCTTTTTCGGAAAATAAGACCAAGGACGATCTTTATTCAAATCGTATGCTTGCTCTCTCCATAATAAAATCCATTGAGATAATAGGGGAGGCAGCTTCTACTGTCACAAAAGATTTTCGTGATAAGCACAGTGAAATCCCATGGGCGAGCATTGTGGCAATGAGAAACCGCCTTATCCATGTCTACTTTGATATTGACCTTGACAGAGTGTGGGATACAATCACAGACGATCTTCCGCCCCTTATTGCCGCATTAGAAAATGCAATCTCTCAAGAAAGCTAAAATAGAAACACCTTTTTCCTCTGTTGAGCACAAAAAGATGGAACGAGAGATTGCAGTTACCGATGAAAAGATAGACGAGATTGTTTATGGGTTATATGAGGTGACTGAGGAAGAGAGAAAAATAATTGAGGGAGATGTTAAATAATGAAACTTTTTTATGAAAAATTGAAAGAAGAACTTGCTAAGTCTATCGCCCAAATTTTAATTGCGGCAGCAATGTTGTTTTTGACTATTCTCATTCCTAAAGATGTGATTAGAAGTGTTGTTCCTCTTATATGGTTCTGGTTAGTGGTAATTTTATCTATCATCTGTTTAACACTGGCTGTATATATACTGAAGCAACGCAATAAAGACATATTTATAAAAGAACTTAGTATCTGACAAGAAAAGAAAACCGAAAATTATATTTGTCCCTCATGCAAAACAAATGCCAAAAGATCATATCTAAAGGAATGCGAAGATAGGTATGTTTGTTTGAATAAGGATTGTGGACGTCAATATTTTAAGCCTGGTAAAAATCCCAAGGTTCAAGGTAGGCGAGTAATACATCCAGGGATTGAAGGAAGCCGAGTTAAAAACTGGTAGAGTAAAAATGACTTAAATGTTCTGGTCTTTAATTTTACTTTCTTTAAAGCATGTTGAGGTTTCTTGACAGAGGCGAAGGAAGATAGTCGAAGGATGAAAATAATCCTTTCCCGATAATGATATAATTATCATAAGGAGGTGAGTTGAAATGACACGATTAACTATTGAAACAGACGACAACTGGACAAGGAAGAAAATAAAATATGCGATAAATACCGAGATGCAGTTGCTCAGAAAGACTGTTGATAAAATCCAGAATAAGATAAGAGCCTTTGAAAACAAGTATGGGGAATTAGACAGAGAAAATCTTTATGGCAAGATTAATGATATGGAACTTTTAGAATGGGAAGGTGAAATAGAGACCTTGCAAAAAATAAAAGCCAGATTGAAATCCCTTGAGGAGATTATTTTTGAGTATAAGTGACTATATAATACGGTTAGAGTCGCTTATTAATTCCTTCTCCATTATAGCAGCCTATAATTTGACAATTGATAGAAAAACAGAAGATATTGCTTTTATATCGGGGAGCATAGAATTTAGAGATGGTTCCGTGCTTGATTTTAAAGAATTTTGTGAAAGCACAGAGCATGGGACTGAAAAATACAAATATGCCTACAATT
>JBBIIV010000122.1:0-4310 GCA_037446295.1 Nitrospirota bacterium | reverse complement strand
GACTCGCCCTTAACTTGCTGCTGTATATTTCTCTAACTGAAGAAGGGAGATTATTAGGACAACCCGCAGCTTGGATGTTGCATTTCCCCTTTTTTTGCCTCTGAAGCCTTTTTAACGAATAAATCAAAAATATTTAAGGAAAGCTCATTATCAGGCATTCTTTCAGGATGCCATTGTATCCCAACTAAAAAAGGATAATCCTTCTTATAAAAACCTTCTATGAGATTATCATCAGATAAAGCAAAAAGCTCCAAACCTTCTCCAAGCCTTTTTACCGCCTGATGATGAGTAGAGTTAACGATATATGATGAGGTGTTTATCTCGAGTGCGTGCTGTTGAAGTATATTTATATTGTGCACCGTATCTTTATGATTTAATACAGAAGCCTTCTGATATAGCAAATCCTGATAAAGAGCACCCCCAAAAGCCGTATTCAAAAGCTGCATCCCTAAACATATCCCCAAGACAGGTTTCCCCATTTTTAACATCTCTTTAAGGAGACAGAGTTCATACTCAATCCTCAATTTTGGCATGATTTTAAGGCATTTCCACGGGACTGAAACCTTTTCACCATAGTAAAAAGGGTGAATATCATTGCCTCCTGAAAGAAGGAGCCCATCGAGCAAATCGGCTATCGAGCTGATATAATCATCTGATTGGAGGTTTGAAAAAAAATCTCTGGGATCCTGCAAACATTCCTTGCTAACTGACTTCCTGCCGTCAGCAGGGCATATAACTACTGGCGTCCCGCCTGCTCTTAATACTGAAGAGACATAATCACTGTTGAGTTTGTATTTCTTTTGCTGATAATTAGAAGTTATTCCTATTATAGGTTTCATCATAAGTCTTAAAGATGGTATTTAAATCTCCTGAGCATGGCGCATTAATTGGTTTAAACATGAAAGCTTAGGCAGTCATTTAAATCAAAAATCTTCCCGACAGGACACCTGTCAATGCTCCTTCCCTGACCGCCAAGGAACCATTAACAAAGACATACTTAATACCTTCAGATTTTATAAAAGGATCTTTATAAGACGCCCTGTCTTTAATTTGATTATAATCAAAAACTACGATATCTGCAAAAAAGTTTTCTTTTATGACGCCTCTTTCTCTAATCCCAAAAGTCTCAGCGGGCAGGACAGTTATTCGCCTTATTGCCTCGGGCAAGCTCATGATGTTTTCATCTCTCACATAAAAACCGATAAATCTCGGAAATGTCCCAAAACCTCTTGGGTGAGGTTTCCCTTCAGATGTCTTGCCTGAAAAACTCCTTGCGGAGCTGTCTGAACCTATCATTACATATGGAAGACGAAGGATCCGCCTAAGATTATTTTCGTTCATTGTAAAGAATATCGCGCTTGTCTTTGCATTATCTTCTATAATTACATCGATAATTGCATCTATAGGTCTTTGTCCTGTTCGGGCTGAGATATCTAAGATGCTTTCACCCTCCATCCACTTATTTTTTTTATTAAAAACTGAGGATATATAAACATTCTTCCAGTATTTATCAGGTTTTGATGATAATGCAGACCTTATCATTTCTGATTTTTGAGGGTCTTTCAATCTCTTTATTTCTTGTTTCACCCCTCCCTCAAATACCCATTCTGGCAGTATAGAATCAAGGTCAGTGCTTGACGCTATATATGGATAAGTGTCACAGGTTATCTTAATTCCGGAAGACATTGCGCCTTCAATGAGATTTATGGCTTTATCAATCTTGTTCCAGTTTTCTTCCCCAGATGTCTTGATGTGGGATATATGAGCATGAACGGCTGTTTTAGCCCCAATTGTTATGACCTCCTCAATAGCTTCAAGGAGATTGTCCGCCTCACTCCTAATGTGGGAAGTGTAAATGAACTTTTTCCTGTTTGTCTTTTTCAGGGTGTTAATGACTCCGAGCAAATCTTCGATTTCCTTAGTGTCAGCATATATTCCGGGCGGATAAATAAGTCCTGTTGAGAGTCCGCATGCACCCTGATTTAAAGAATCCCTAAAAAGAGATTTCATTTTATCAAGCATATAATCTTTGCACGGCGTATTGGAGTAACCTATAACTGATGCCCTGAGATTGCCGTGCCCACAAAGTGTAGCTAAATTGAGGGCTATACCTTTATTTTGAATTATATGATGGTACTCCTCGATATTATGCCAACTCTCATTTACTCCAAGCTGTTTAAGGTCACACAACCTATGTTCAAATGCCTCTCCGTAAAGAGGTGCCGCTGATAACCCACAATTACCGTTTACCTCTGTCGTTATCCCTTGTGAGAGCTTTCCTTCAGCCCTCCCATCAAGTAGAAGGGTAAGTTCTGAATGAGCATGAACATCTATAAAACCTGGGGCTGCATAAAGACCATCAGCATCAATTACCTCGTGGGAAGACTCCTCTGAACTGCGAGGGAAGGTTATCCTATCTCCGGATATCCCGATATCCTGCCTTATCGGTTCTGGATCAATACCATTGAGAACTAGGGCATTCTTAATAAGGTAATTCAACATAAAAAAACCGATTAAACCTTTTAGAAAAACTCTTTGCCTAAATGAAGGATTTATAGAAATGATTTTTCAATTATTTGTTTATTTCCCTATATCTATCGATACCCTTGTCAATGCCTCATACAGCCAGTTATTCTGAACATATCTTAAACAAAGTGAAGGAACAGCGCCAAGAATCTTTCTTGAAAATAGCGAGGTTTTCGACTCCACTTTGAATGACACACCTTTATGGCAAAATTCGGGTATCTTTAATATATCTGGCAGGCATTGCCTTGTGAGCTCCGCTGTTCGATTCGGCATCCTGAGCCATCACACCCTTAACAGGCGTACTTGAAAAATATGACTTGATACCTTCAGCTATTGATTTGGCGATATTTAATCGATATGTCTCATTTGTGAGCATCTTTTCCTCAAACGTATTACTGATAAAGCCCACTTCGACAAGAACGGCAGGCATCTTGGCGCCGACAAGAACATAGAATAAGGCTTGTTTTATACCTCTATCATAATCTGATAAATATTCAGGCAGGATGTTTGAGGTTAAAGACCTTTGCATAAATCCAGCAACTTTAATTGATTCATCCCTTTTGCCTTCACTTTCAAGGGAAGCCAGAATAACGCTGAGTTCATCCTTAAGCCGCCTCATTTCCTTTAGTGAAATGCCGTTTTCCCTTGCAGCGACTTTCATAGCTTCTTCGTCATCAGTCCAATTAAGTATATATGTCTCTATGCCCCGCGCCATTCTGTTGTAGGATGCATTTGCATGGATTGATATAAACATGTCCGCTTCTGCTTTGTTTGCAATCTCAGCCCTCTTGTGAAGGGGGATGAAGATATCAGAATCCCTTGTAAGTATCACATCATAAGTCGAGTTTTCATGCATCATAATATTTCGCACTTTAAGGGCGATGTCAAGAACAACGGTTTTTTCATAAAGTCCGTTGTATCCAACCGCTCCAGGATCGTGCCCACCATGTCCCGGGTCTATAACTATTTTTCTTTTGAAGGTAGATTCTTCATTATTACGGGCTTTAAGGGGTGGTTGATAGCCGCTTTTTTCTCTTTGATAAAATTCGATAACTAACCTTGAAGGCAGTTTGTGACTAACTATATCAAACCTGTAATCGCCTGCCTGCAGATCAAATACAATTCTGGTAGTAGTTAAATTATATTGACCAACCCTTATCCCTCGAAGGAAGGGCTCAGCAGCAGAGGCATTATTTTTAAAATTCTTTGATATCCTTGAATTCTTTATATCAATATACAACCTTTCGGGATTGGACAGCCTGCCCTCGGTATATTCAAAAGGAGAAGTCAGTTCTGCAACAATCCGCAAGGAATCAGAGCCTAACTCTTTTCTGATCTCCCTAAGTTCGTTTGTTGATTTAGAAAAAGCGTTGGGACAGATAAAAAATATAAAGCAGGCGGAAAACAATAAAAATATAGTAAGAAAGCGGTGATTATTCATTATGCCCGCTACCCTCTTTCTACCTTGATGCCGACGATTAAGTGCCCCGTTTCCGCTCATACAGCTTGAACAGATTTTATATCGGGTATCTCTTTTTTAAGGGTAGCCTCAACCCATGTCTTCATAGTGATAGTTGACATGGGACAACTTCCGCAGGCTCCTTTAAGCTTGACATATACAACATCTTCCTTTATATCAACAAGGTCAATGTCCCCTCCTTCTCTCTTAAGTCCAAATCTGACTTTATTTAGAACCTCCAAAACTCTTTCTTTCGCAATCACATTTCACCTCCAAACTGGTTTTATAATTTAATCATAGCTTAATAACAATTTTTCGTCAACTA
>JBBIIV010000121.1:0-4559 GCA_037446295.1 Nitrospirota bacterium | reverse complement strand
GGTCGGAATGGCAAAATAATGGGTTTATCGACTTTATAAACAGACTCTAAATATGCTTGTTATACAAAAATCTAATTGCACTTTTTGGGCTAAGAATAAATCATGAAAAATAATTATGACGATTCAATAAACTACTTATACAGTTTGCAAAAATACGGCATCAAATTAGGCCTCGAAAAAACCGGAAGTATCCTGTCTGCTGCGGGCTCACCCCACAAAGATTTCCGCACAGTCCATATCGCAGGCACAAACGGCAAGGGGTCAACCTCTGCTATGATAGCATCCATTCTAAGAGCGTATGGCTGTAAGGTTGGTTTATTTACCTCTCCTCATCTCATCAGCTTCACAGAGAGGATTATGGTAAATGGAGTCCAAATTAGTGAATCTGAAGTGGCGGGATTAACAAAGGAAGTGAAGGCAGTTATAGACTCACTCAATGTTGAAACGCCGACTTTCTTTGAGTTCGTTACTGTTATGGCTTTTTTATACTTTAGCAGAAAGGGCATTGACTGGGGCGTTATCGAGGTCGGAATGGGCGGCAGGCTTGACTGCACTAATGTCATCATTCCGGAGGCGTCTGTCATCACAAGGATAAGCTACGATCATAAGGAGTTTCTGGGCGATACCCTTACCGCCATAGCAGGCGAGAAGGCGGGGATAATAAAAAAAGGCGTCCCTGTCATCTCTTCCCCCCAAGAAAAAGAGGCTTTGGAAGTAATAATTAAAAAGGCTTCAGAATTGTCAGCGCCATTATATCTCTATGGGAATGATTTCAGCAGTAATTTAAATAGCTTAGATATCAATGGGGTGAGGTTTGATTATTTTGATTCTGAAATTGATATTTCTGGCGGGAAGATTGCAAATCTCTTCACCCCCCTTGCAGGACACTATCAATTAATAAATGCATCTGTAGCTGTAAAAGCGGCAACTGTTCTTTTAAAGCAAAGACTTTATGAAAATGAGCTTAGAAGATTGAGAGACGGGCTTGCTTCTACCCATTGGAGGGGAAGGCTTCAGATAGTCTCTCGAAATCCTTTAGTAATAATTGACGGGGCTCACAATCCTGATGCCTCTTTAAAACTATCTCAGTTTATAAAAGAACAACTTTTGGGCTATAAAATTATTCTCGTTACTGGAATTATGTCAGACAAAGATATTAAGGGCATTTTATTGCCCCTTATGCCCCTATGCGCAGAAATTATCTTTACCTCGCCAAACTACGGAAGGGCTGCATCTCCCCAAACTCTTTTTGAGATTGCTGAAGATGAAGGATATGACTCTAAGATAGCTCAAACAGTCAAAGAAGCCTTAAAAATGGCTTTTGAGATTGCTAAGAATTCATCTGAACAAGAAAAATCATCCAAAAAACCTCTTATTTTAATTACAGGATCTTTTTATACCATTGGAGAAGCGATGGAAATCCTCGGCGAAAAAGCTGTGCTTGGAGACTTAAGAGAAAAATTTTGATGGATAAAGGAAAAAACTCTCAAGCCTCAAACTTGTTATATCTTGCAATTACTCTATTCCAGCTTTTTATGCTATTTTACTCAGCGCCATATTCTATTGCAGCAACGATAACCTCTGACCAGCTTGATTACTATCCAGACGACGGTATTTACATAGCAGCGGGCAATATAAAGATTGAAAAGGATGACCTTACAATAACTGCTGATAAACTGGTGTTTAATGAACTCACATCTGAGGCTGATGCAGAAGGCAAAATAATTTTTCAGGACAAAGATGTAACGATAACAGCAAAAAAAGCTGAAATTAATATTGACTCAAAAACGGGCAATATATACGATGCCGTGATTTTCTTTAAAAAAGACAATTATTGGATTACAGGCAGCAGCATATCAAAAACAGGGGAAAGGTCTTATTACGCATCTAATGCAACCTTTACAACATGCAACGCTGGGCCTTATTTAACCCCCGAAAAGTTTCCAATTGAGTATCCTAAACACCCTGCTGATATAACGATAGCGGCTTTTGATTGGTGCTTTCAGGGGCGGGATGTGCATATTGAGGTCGGCAAAACTTTGACAGCAAAAGATGTTGCATATAGAATCAAGGGTCTGCCGGTCATATATTCTCCTTATATTCTCACCCCTTTTCTATCCGAGCGCCAGACTGGGTTTCTTACGCCTGTAATTGGAACGAGTTCAAAAAAAGGCTTTCAGTTCAGCCCGGCATTCTATTGGGAGATTGACCAAGATAAAGATGCCACCTTTTATATGGATTATATGAGCAGAAGAGGATTCGGCAAGGGGATCGAATTCAGGTATATGGATTCAACAGGCATCGGAGAGTGGCAGGCATATCATCTGAGGGATAAAAAGTTTGATAAGGATTTTTTCGCCTTCAGGATAGAAGACCGTTTTCAGCTTGATAATATAAAGGGCTTTGCGAGTTTTAATTACATCAACGATGCCGATTTTTATAAAGAATACGGGTATAATACACAAGGAAGGATAACTAATCTTAAGGGGATCGCCGATATTAACAGGTTTTTTCAGTCCTCTGCAGAGTTTTACCTTCCCCTGCAAAATTCAAGGCTATATCTTCTGAGCCAGTACTGGATTGACCTCAACGATAAAAAAGCCCATCCCATACAGAGACTGCCTGAGCTTGGTTATGTAATCCACCCAACAAGGGTTGGACCCTTTGTTTTCACCTTTGCCTCGAACATCACAAATTTTTACACTGAAAAGGAGACAAAAGGGCAGAGGCTCGTTTTGAACCCCTCGATTTCCCATTCCTTTGGGGACAGCATCCGTTTTTTTCAATCTGCCTCGTTGATTCAGGCTTTTTATAATCTCTCATCATACTCTGTGGATGACTCAATTTATAATAAAGGGATATTTGAATACAGGGCAAATGCTTTAACGAGATTTTATAAATTTTATACCTCCTTTGTTCATGATATCGAACTGTCATTAGGGTATAAATTTATCTCAGATGCTAATCATAAGGCTGTGTTTGATTTCACTGAGCTTTTGAGCAAGACCTCTCAAGTAGAGTTGTCAATTTACAATTCCATACGAGCTAAGGACTTGTTCGCTGCTGTTCGATTGACTCAGCCTTATAGTTTAAACCACCTGCCAGACCAGAGAAACCTGCTTCCAGCGATAATAGATGTGATAGTGAACAGCCAGCCCTTTATTCTCAGGATAGAGACGGCTTATGACTTTAATAAAAATAATGCTAAAAGGCTTAGTTCGATGATAAATGTCAGGGTATCCGACAAAACGACAATATTTGCCGGCGAAAGATATGATAAGACAAATGAAATCAAGTTTTTTTCTGTGGGATTTGAGAGCGCCTTATCTCAAAGGGTCGCAGTAGGCGCCAATATCTCATACGATGCAAGAGGGAAAGGCTTGAGGGAGTCGTCAATCAAAACCTTGTTCAGACAGCAGTGCTGGGCGTTGAATGCAATTTTTTCGAGAAAGCCAAGTGATTCAACAAGACCTGCTGAATATAATGTCTCGCTTATCTTTGAACTCACGGGTATAGGGAAGCTTAGAACGCTATGAACATTATAGTAAATTTTGATAAAGACACAGGGATTTCATCACAGGAGGCGGTGATCGCCGTAAAGAAGAGATTCAAGTCACGAAAAGCTGGACATGCCGGCACCCTCGACCCCCTTGCAACAGGCGTGCTTTTGGTATGTCTTAACGAAGCAACCAAGATCACCGGTTACCTTTCATCACTCGATAAGGAATACATTACCACATTAAAATTAGGCGAGATCACTGATACATATGATTCAGAAGGAAAGCTGATTCAAAAGGTCGAAGATTTTGAGGTTTCAGAAGCAGAGATAAAAGAGGTTTTAAAACAATTTATCGGCGATATTGAACAGATACCGCCAATGTATTCGGCCATAAAGCTTGATGGAAAACCTCTTTATAAGCTTGCAAGGAGCGGAGTTAATCTGCCTTTGAAACCAAGAAAGGTTTCTATCTATTCGATAGACCTTCTGGGTTACGCACCCCCTTTTATCTCATTAAGGGCGTCATGTTCAAAAGGCGCTTATATTCGTTCACTTTGCAATGATATTGGCGCCGCACTTGGCTTAGGCGCTCATATGACCGCGCTTAAACGGACTAAAGTCGGAGAATTTACAATAGAAAATTCCGCGAAAATCAGGGAACTGCCCCTAAAAACAGAATCTCTGTATTCAATTGATTTCGGATTAAGACATCTTTTAGAGATAAGGTTTTCTGATGAAGAAGTCCGTAAGATTAAGAATGGCAATGCAGTGAGTCTCAATGGTCTAAGTTCGGCAAATCTTGCGGAAAGTAGATTGCCTGTTTTTGTAAGACTCAAAGATGCTGATGGCAAGCTCTTCGGCATTGGCAGGCTCTTAGGAGGGAGGATCAAACCTGAAAGGCTTTTCAGTTGAAAATTGCGATAGTTAGTTTTAATTTTGTTGGTAGGCGCAACCTTTAGGCCGTGGGTGTTACGCAGGCTAAAAAAAGTGAAAGCCTACGGCTGCCAATCGATCTGCCAATCTTTTTCAATCTTGAATCTCAAATCCTAAGGTTAAAGCC
>JBBIIV010000120.1:0-4563 GCA_037446295.1 Nitrospirota bacterium | reverse complement strand
TGAAATAAGAGCTATGTTAACCGGCATGATAAATAAACTTTCCTGACACTCACTTTGGCTTTATCTTTATCTCCGCAGGGCTGGGATTGCGACAGCCCGCCTTCGGCGGAGTGAATGATAATGTGAAAGGGAAAGGTTATTTGTTGATGAAGGATTTTCGTGATTTGCACGTATGGAATAAAGCGGTGGAATTATTTGAGATAGCAGTTAAGGACATCAACAGTTTTCCCAACACTGAAGCAGCAAAAATAATTTCAAATCAGGTATTAAGAAGCATATCCTCTATAAGTGCAAACATTGCTGAAGGTTTCGGAAGAAGGCACGGCAAAGAATATGAACATTATCTTTATATTGCGAGGGGTTCTGCCAATGAAAGTCTCGATTGGTATGAGAAATTAAGGAGGCTGGGCTATATAAGGGATGACGTATTTTCCGAAAGGGAAAAGGCGTGCAATGAAATAAGAGCTATGTTAACCGGCATGATAAATAAACTTTCCTGACACTCACTTATTTTCATTCGGGGATGAGTGAGCCGTCATGGGATCACAAGCAAATCATAGCCGGGGCGGAAAATATATCCATAGAAACCGATAACTTGCAATGGCGCGACTGGGAGAGATATTCGACGAGGCAGGCGGTGAGAATGAAGATGGGAGGGCTCATCGGTGATATCGGTTACAAAGGAAATATTGAACCATTTATGTCTATACTGCAAGCCGGAGAGATACTGCATGTGGGGAAAGGGACGAGTTTCGGGTTGGGGAAATATGTGTTGCATAATGAAATCAATAATTAGGTCTAATAGTCTTTGTGAGATTTTAGAACAGAAATATTTATCTCTGAACCGAAAAATAGAGATAGAAAGTTGTCATTTCGAGCATAGCGAGAAATCTTATCGTTTAACTTAAAGATTCCTCACACCCGTTGGGTGTTCGGAATGACAGATAAATAGAGCGATTTACAGGTCTATCTCTATTTTTCGGTCTGAAGTTTTATATTGATAAAATAGCTCTTATTATCATATGATTTAACTTGCAATTCCCTGCAGCTTGCTGCATGGGTACCATATTTCTGTCATTCTGGCTTGTCCAGAATCTTTCTTTTGGAAAGGATTCCCGACAAGCGGGAATGACCGCAAGACAAACATTCAGTTTATGATACCCCGCAGCTTGCTGGGGGGAGATTCATCCAAAAAATGAAACCTATAAGACTATCAGGTCATGCAAAAGAACAACTTTTCTTCAGAGGGGTAACAGAGGATGAGGTTATAGAGAGTCTGTTTATAAAGTCGATAAACCCATTATTTTGTCATTCCGACCGAAAGGAGGAATCTTAAAACTCAAAGATTTCTCACTTCGTTCGAAATGACAAAAAGATTTTCATAGAGTTTATAAACAGACTCTAACTAATCGCTCAGCTTGTGTTAAAATAAATAAAAATAAAGGAGGTTCAAATGCAAAAAATTATACCAATTATCCTGCTTGTGTTCATTCTAATTCCTGTCAGTTCTTTCGCATTCAGTCAGAAGGGTCAGGACTGCTCGAAATGCCATAAGCTCACAACAACCGAGGCGGCTGCACTTCTCAACGAACTCATCCCAAACTTGAAGGTGATTAATATAAGGGTTAGTCCTGTTAAGGCTATGTGGGAGCTCGCCATAGAAGCTAACAGCAAAAAGGGGATAGTTTATGTTGACTTTTCAAAAAAACATTTTGTCTCTGGTTCAATTGTATCTATCAAGGAAAAAAAGAATCTCACACAGGAGAGATTTGAGGACTTAAATAGGGTGGATGTCTCCCAGATACCCCTTGCTGATGCGATTATTGTAGGCAATAAGGATGCAAAACATAAAGTTATTGTATTCACGGACCCGGACTGCTCATTCTGCAAAAAGCTTCACGCAGAAATCAAAAAGGTTGTTCAGGAGAGGAAGGATGTAGCCTTTTACAAGAAAATGTATCCTTTAAAGATTCATCCTGAGGCTTATGAAAAATCAAAGGCGATTGTCTGTGAAAAGTCTGTTGAACTGCTTGAAAAAGCATTTGAAAAAAAGCCTCTTCCAAAGCCTAAGTGCGAGACAACCGCTGTTGACGAAAATATAAAGCTCGCAGAAAAACTCGGCATATCTGGCACTCCAGTCCTCGTTATGCCTGACGGCAGGCTCATCTCTGGTTACAGAGAAGCAAAAGCCCTCAAGGAACTTATAGGAAAGTAGGGCGCATTAAGCCTTTACCGCACATGAATTGACAAAGATCTGTCTATTGTTTATTTATAAAGTCGATAAACCCGCTATTTTGTCATTCCGACCGAAGGGAGGAATCTTAAAACTCAAAGATTTCTCACTTCGTTCGAAATGACAGAAAGATTTTCATACAGTTTATAAACAGGCACCATCTAGGGTTCGGGACGCCATCCCGAACCCGTTTTTTTGCCTAATTTTATTTCTATCTGATAATCCTAAACCACAAACACCCAAAAGTATATATACTTAAGAGGGTATTTACATTTTTTTTATTAGCTTATATACTTTCTTTATCAGATTAGATATATCTAATTGTTTGCAAACGGCTAAAGTGGTATAAACGGCATGTGGATAATGAGCATATAATGATAAAAAAACTCTTTACTCACCCTTGCTGTTAGAAAGGTTAATAGCAAAATTAAATTTTGTTTTAGTGGAAGAGTGGCAATGGAAAAACTATCGGAAAGAAGAATGCAGCAGCGGTTTTCTTACAAAAGTTATGCGAGTTTTATGAAATTGGGTGATACCCACAATCTCCCAGATATGCATTACACAATGGCTGAGATTATCGATGTAAGCGGCGGCGGCGCCAGATTAAGACTGCCGCTATCCACCGTAAATGAAGAGATCCTGATGATAACAAAGTTCCCTTTGCCGGGCATCTCTGCAAGTTTGCCTGTGCTTACAAAGGTTCAGTGGGTCAAGGACGAGAGTGAAAATACCTGTATAGCAGGCATTAAATTCATACTCGGCAATTAGCACAAATCAAAAACTGGCGCCAACGAATCATGGCGCCGGTCATGCTTGATATCTTACTCTGCTTTTATTTGCACCTTTTTTGTTTCCTTGATGGCTTCAGCCGTTTTAGGCATCTTAATCGTCAATACGCCTTTTTTGAATTCTGCGGTTGTTTTGTCCGAATCTATTTCCACTGGCAGCGGTATAGTCCTGCTGAATGAGCCGTATGAGCGTTCCATGCGGTAGTAGCTTTTGCCTTTTTCCTCTTTTTCTTCCTTCTTTTCGCCTTTGATCGTAATTGAATCTTTGGTTAGGGAGACATCTATATCCTTCTCCTCGATTCCTGGCAGTTCAGCAGAGATGACGACCTCTTTATCTGTCTCTGAGATATCTATGTTCGGGCTAAATGCTGCAAATTTTTTCCCAAACGGTTCGATATCAACCCCCCTAAAGAAGTTATCGAAGAGACGGTTCATCTCATCCCTGAAGAAAGCAAACGGTTCGTACTCTTCCCGTTTAGCGGGCAGCCCTTTTCTACCAAAAGGCATAAGTCCTCTCATAGTGAAACCCTCCTTTTTTAGGATTTAATAAGAGCCATCTAAAGGCTACAAATAAATTACTCAACTTTCGGAGGAAAAAACCTCATTCTACCCTTGATAGCCAATTTAGATATTTCCAATCTCTTCAAAATTCAAGATGTCCATGTATTGCCATTCCTTCCAGCCCATCACATATACCTTGTTTTTTGACGCCTGTCTGATTACATCATCGGTGAAGGTTATGCTTCCAAAGATAACTATCAGTTCTTTGTCTTTGTGTTCGGGAAAGAATTCGAAAAATCTCTCTTTTTTATCAACGATTTCTTCTATATCCTTGAACTTGGGCGTTGACTTAGCCTCTATCATAAAGACCTTGTCATCGCAGGCGGCGATGGCGTCTATCTCATAATCAATCCCTCCGACCCTCCTAAACATCCTCTGTCCTTCTAAGTTGACATCGCAGTTAAAATATCTGCTTAAAACCGGTCGCAAAGCAGGGGCGATTAAATCCTCTACAAGGGTGCCCATCTTTTTTGCAAGGTTGCTCCACTCTCGATTCTTTCTCTTGTTTTCTTCCTTGGTTTCCTCTTTGAACATGCGCATCTCATCCTTAAATTCCCTCATCTCATTCTTAAATTCCCTCATCTCATCCTTAAATTCCTTCATCTCGACTTTAAAAGCCTCGATGCTTCTTTCAAGTCGGGTGAGTGATACATTGGTCTGGACGATAAACTCGCCGAGGACGGTCTCTAACCTGTCAACACTATCTCGTATTTCAATAGCCATAATGCCTCCTAATTTTAATTTTAACAGCTTTCATAGAGAGATGCAAATATCAACTTGTGCCGAAGCAAAAACTTGCACTTACGACGTGCAAGGATGGCAAATGGTTGATAGAGAGAGCTGAAGGAGACTTGCACTTACGACGTGCAGGTTTATTGAGGTTTAAAATTTAGGAAAATTCAACTGAAAGGTTGATAATTCTAAAGATTAAAGATTTTTTTAAAAATTCCGATAATAGAATTAAGGGCAGAAGTTGAAGGT
>JBBIIV010000119.1:0-4589 GCA_037446295.1 Nitrospirota bacterium | reverse complement strand
TTTTAAATACAAAAAACTTTTATTTGCTTAGGAGGAAGAAAGATGGCTCCATTAAGTGTATTGCCGGGAAGGGTAAGGCTTGAAAGTCCTGATATTATCGGGAATTTTAAGGCATCTGAATATCTTGAAAGAGAGATTGAGAGACTCAACGGTGTGCTTGAGGCATCAGTAAATCACAGGACAGGAAGGATGCTTATAAGGTTTAATGAAAATCTGTCAGACAGAACAACAATTACAAAAGGCATAAAAGAGATCATTAAAAATATGCCTGATGAGCAGTTGAAGACAGGGTTTTATGACCTTCAAAAAACAGCAGAGAAAGGGCTTTTAAAACATGCATTAATAGATGCAGTTGCCCATGCCTTACTGCCGAAACCATTTAACATATTATTGCCATTGGCAATTAACAGCATAAAACGATAGGAGGACATTATGGCAGAAGATATGGAAAAGAAAGAAAAGAAGCATGAGGAGAAGGAGGAGAAAAGAAAGGATAGATCAGAGAGAGGTGAAAAATACTATGAAAAAGGAGGGCATAGAGGAGAGGGGGTGTTTATCAGCAAACGAAGCCTCTGGCTTGTGGCTGGCAGCGCATTGGGCGCATTAACTGCCATTGGTATTGGAAAGGCATCAAAAAAGATACGGCCTGCGCTTGTAGGAGCTGTTAAAGAAGGATATGCCTTTAAAGAGTGGGCGGCAGGGAAAATAGATAGGGTTAAGGAAGATGCAGAGGACATAGTTGCAGAGGCAAAACACGCCTATTACAAGGATATTGAGTCCGCTGCAGAGGCTGTAAAAAAAGAAAAAGAGATGCTGGAAAAGGTTGAAATCGTTGTTGAAAAAAAGGCTGCAAAGAAAAGGGCAAAAAAGGAGGGATAATCATGGAGACCAAGAATAAGGCCAGGAGCTATTTAAAGACATTTTTAAACATTTTTGCCGGCGCTGGCGCTGTTGTCGGAGGCGCATATATATTGTCAAGGATAAAGGAAAAGCAAGACACGGAAATAAGGCTTGAGAGAATGGAGCAGATAATTGAAAAGATATCATCTGCCGAAGAACTGAAGGTAAAGGAATAAGGTTTTAAAGAGGAGGATGAAAAATATGGCTCCGCTTGGGCTTTTATCAGAAGGAGAGAAGGCAGAGATTGTAGAGATAAAGACACAAAAAGGTTATTGCCACGGCAAAGGCAAAAATCAGCTTTGTCATGCAGAAGATATGGGACTTCGTACAGGCAAAACAATCGAGATGCTGAAAAACGAAGGGCGTGGACCGCTTCTATTAAAAGTGGATGAATCGCGCATTGCAATAGGCCGCGGCATGGCGATGAAGATAATGGTGAGGAGGATGGATTAATGAGGCTTGCGATTCTTTTCTTCTTTTTTGTCTTGAATTGCAAAGTAAATAGCAAGGGCTATCCCAAACAATGCTGTGCCGATTACCAGAACATAAAATCCCTCCACGATTACTCCTCCTTGTCTTTTGGTGTTAAAAAATATGCTATTCCTGTAAGTATTGAAAAAAGTAACACTTACAGCATAGCAACAATAGATGATAATTTCTCAGCCAATAAAGAACCAATTATGCCATCTATTAAAACATATTTAGCAGAATCAGCAAATACATTGGCAACAACCTTTCTTTTGTATCTAATCATGTTAATTAAATATACCACAAAAAGGAGTCAATATGAATTTATCAATGCTTAAGCCCGGGGAAAAGGGGAGGATTATAAAAATCGGTTCAATAGGACCGTTAAAACGCAGGCTTATGGATATGGGAGTGCTGGTGGGAGAAAATGTGAAGGTTGAAAAGATTGCGCCTCTTGGCGACCCTATCGAAGTGACGATCAAAAATTACAACCTCTCTCTGAGAAAGAAAGAGGCAGAGGGAATTGAAGTGGAGGTGGTAAAGTGAGTTTAGAGTTAGGAGGTAAGAGTTCAGAGTTAAAATCTTCGGCAACGCATAACGATTCTATAACCGTTGCTGTTGCTGGCAATCCGAATTCGGGGAAATCCACGCTCATAAACGCCATCGCAGGCACAAGGCTTTATGTGGGCAACTGGCCGGGTGTTACTGTAGAAAAGAAAACAGCCTCATTTGAATATAATGGCAAACAGATAAATCTTGTAGATCTGCCCGGCACATACAGTCTGAGCCCTTACACTCAGGAAGAGATAATCGCGAGGGATTACTTGGTTCACGAAAAGCCTGATGTGATAATAAATGTTGTGGATGCCACAAATCTTGAAAGAAATCTCTACCTTACGGTTCAGCTTATGGAATTGGGCATACCTGTTGTAATAGCCCTTAATATCTACGACGAGGCCGAAAATAAAGGCTATAAGTTTGACATTAAAGCTATAGAGGAGTTGCTTGGAGTAAGGGTTATCCCGACTGTGTCAACAAAAAAGAAAGGGCTTGACGAACTGCTGAAGGCAGTTGCAGATGTTGTTGATAAGCCGTCTCTGTATAAGCCCAAGAAACTTAATTACGGCGAGGATGTCGAATCAGCCGCTGCTGTTATTGAAATGGGCATCAAAAATCTTTACCCGCAGCTTGCCGAAAAATATCCTCAGAGATGGCTTGCATTTAAGCTTATGGAAGGAGACGATAATGTCTATAAAGAGTTAAACCTTTCAGGGGACAACTCATTTATTAAAGAATCCATAAGCCATCTTAAAAGGGCGCACGGCTCAGACATCGAATCCATCATGGCAGATGCAAGGTATGCCCAGGCAGCAGGATTAACCCATGAAGTCTTGAAAAAACCGGAAATCAGAAAAATTGACCTTACAGAAAAGATAGACCGAATAGTCCTGAACAGATTCCTCGGAATACCCATATTCCTTGCCGCCATGTGGTTTGTTTTTAAATTAGCCTTTGATGTGTCAACACCATTTGTTGATTGGATAGATGCGATGATTACAGGTCCATTTAAGAGATGGACTGAAGCCTTGCTCGGATTTGCAAATGCACCAGCATGGACAGTTTCACTTGCTACAGATGGAATAATAGCAGGGGCTGGATTTGTCCTTGTATTTGTTCCTGTCATAGGGATGATGATGCTTCTCATAACATTTCTTGAAGGCAGCGGGTATATGGCAAGGGCCGCCTTTGTGATGGACAGGCTCATGCACACACTCGGACTTCACGGAAAGTCATTCATACCTATGCTTCTTGGATTTGGATGCAATGTTCCGTCCGTATATGCAACAAGGATTCTTGAAAGCGATAGAGACAAGAAACTTACGGCAATGCTTGTTCCATTGATGTCGTGCGGGGCAAGGCTGCCTGTATATGTGGTGTTCATAGGCGCATTCTTTCAGCAAAGCGCGGGCACTGTATTATGGTCAATGTATGTGCTTGGCATAGCAATGGCAATACTGCTCGGCATAGTCCTTAAAAAGACCATGTTTAAAGGCGAATCACAGATGTTTATAATGGAGCTTCCTCCATACAGAATTCCAACCTTCAGGGATTTAATGATACATACATGGCAGAAACTCAGGCACTTTGTAGTAAAGGCAGGGACATATATCCTGGCAGTATCTATACTTGTGTGGTTTATGCTCAATATCCCATGGGGAGTTGAAAATAAAAAGGATTCAGTGCTCGGCATGATGGGGCAGGCTGTTGCGCCTGTGTTTGAACCCATCGGTTTTGGAAAATGGGAGGCAGCCTCATCGCTTATATCAGGGCTCATTGCAAAAGAAATAGTAGTTGGAACCATGTCAGAAATTTATGTCCAGAAGGCAGGAGACGGGGAACGGAAGACAGAAGATACCTCTCCGTTTACGGACGACCTTAAGGAGGTCGGAACATCATTCCTTAATGCATCAAAAGATGCGGTTGTGAATGTTTTGTCTAGTTTTGGCATTGCGAGCATAACTGCTGAAGAGTCAGAAGAAGAAAAACAAGAAAGGTCGCCATTGAGACAGTCAATTCAAGGAGTCTTTACGCCGCTCAGCGCCTATGCATTTATTGCCTTTGTTCTTCTCTACTGGCCATGCGTTGTGGTTGCAATCGCTACAAGACAGGAATTCGGCACATGGAAGATATATGGACAGGCTGTGCTTATGCATACAGCGCTGGCATGGATAACTGCCTTTGTAATTTATCAAGGCGGGAAAGCATTGGGATTAGGATAAGAAATCTAACAGTTTGAACAGTTTAAACAGTTTGAACTCTTATTTACTTGGAGGTTGAAATGGGCTTTATTGATATTGCATTGATGGCTGTAATTATTGCTGGAGCCGGGTATTTGTTATATCGTTCTTTATTGAAGAAGAAGGGTCATTGTCAGGGGTGCGATTCAGGGATGTGCATGGACGGAAAGAAAAATAAATCCCGGGATTGTTAAAAAAGCAGCTTAAAAAAGTCTGACCGTTACTTCATCTCCGGCGTCCAGCCCCATCTTATTGTGGGGAATGTTAACATGAAAAAGTGCACCTCCAACGAGGGCGTTAGTTTATACTAACCCCTAAATAAATAAAGAGGGCGATAGATGACCTATCCCCTAAAATTAAGAGGAGGCGCACATATGAAGTATATCGGAATTGATTATCATAAGCAATATTTTGTAGCAACAA
>JBBIIV010000118.1:0-4615 GCA_037446295.1 Nitrospirota bacterium | reverse complement strand
ACATCAATCCTAGAATATGGGGGATTTAAGTTTTATCTGAAAATTAAGATAAGCTGGCTTCAGGCAGCAATAATAAAAAGGTTAAGGGACCCCAAAAAATCTAACCCCGATAGAAGAATTTTCCATATAAAAAACTCTACATTTAATCGCATTTGTTGAGCAAAAAATAAAGGTTTAAAAATAGGAATGTTTATTTATCGATGGGTTACAAGATTTAACTGATAAACTCGTAAACTCGGGGAAACATATATCTGAAAATCAATAAATCCAGGTTAGCCAGGAAGCCCGAGGTATCTTTTTAAATAAGCCCTGTAAGAATGAGCAAGGTTGCATACTTCCACAGGCACATTAAAATCCTTTGCGACAGACTCCTGCATTTTCACTACCTCGTTGTAATGTAACTCCTTATTTTCCGATTTTGTGACGCCCCTATCATGCCTTCTATGGGAATTCAAAGGCTTTTGGATATAGGATATTTTGCCTTGTTTAAGAAGCCAAATGTAGAAATACCAGTCCCCTGCCACCTTAAAATCGTATATTTCATCCGGGATAGAAGAGATATCAGGTTTTTTGAATATTACGGCGGAAACATTCGGGATTGTATTCTTTACGGCTAATGTATCCGCTATTTCTTCTGTCCCTTCTCTTATATAATCCTTTCGCCATTTTTCCTTGCTGATATCGTTTGTATATTCAAAATAATTTTCATTTAACACATTCCCAGTTTCATCAATTTGTCTTGACTGGCAATATGCCAAAACCACTTCCTTATCCTTTTCGAAGGATGCCATAAGTTCCTCAAGAAAGGTATTCCCGCACAAATCATCCGCCTCTGCTATCCAGATATAATCGCCGCTTGCCAATCCCAGACCCTTAACCCACTGCATGAAAACAGACCCTGAGTTTATTTCATTCTTTATCAGTCTCATATTTAGACCTTCCTCAAGATGCCCTTCTGCGCATTTTATGCTGTTGTCCGTCGAGGCATCATCCAGAAATATTATTTCATATACCGGATATGTCTGATTCAGGATGCTATTTATCCGCAGCTTGAGATATTTCTCATAATTATAGTTAGGCAATATCACGCTGACTTTTTTATAATCATGCCCCAAAAGGGAAAGAAGATTGTAGATATAACCGGTAAAATTAAATTTCCTCTCAATCAATTCAGAAGCGTTTATCCCCAGTAATTGCCTTCTTTGAGAGTCGTCAAGCAGACTTATAGCCTCTTGCGCCATAGCCGCCGTATTCAGATAGGGAACGAGAATCCCTGTTTTTTCATCCACAATGTCGCTAAACCCCCCGGCATCCCTGAATCCTATTACAGGCAAACCGACGTCCATTGCCTCCAGCACAACCGACGGGAACGGGTCCTCCCTCGAGGTCAGGAGATAGATGTCTGCACCGGCATAAAATAATGAGACATCTTTACAGGCGGGGTGAAATATTATGTTTTTATTGGATTTTATGTCACGGCCTATTTTATCTCCCGTCTCGGGGTGAATATTGCCAACCCAGATAAAATAGATGTCTTTTCTTTGCTGTGTTATTATCCTTGCGGTCTCAGTAAATAAATCGATACCCTTTCTGTAATCTCCATATCCGACACCGAGAATTATTTTGGAGTTTTCGGGAATGGATAATTGCTCCCTGACAATTTTCCTTGCTTCAAGTTTTCTTGTTTTATACTTGTTATATTTATACAGCCCCTGCGGCAAAATCACGGTTTTATCGCCATCTGTTTTAATCATAGTATCAAACTTCGCCCTGACAAAATCAGATGGAAACACGATTTTGTCTGAATGTTGCGCTAAAAGCCGCGCGTTTTCTTCAAGCCCCATCTTTTTGATAATTCCGGGAAGCTCATGAATCAATGTTATTATTTTTATACCCTTTTCATGAAGTACTCCGGCAAGGTCGCCGCTTGCCGCAGTGTTGCAGACAGCATTCCTGACGCCCGAATTATATAGTTTTTGGAATAATCTTTCTCTTTCCTCCGATGACTTATAATCCCTTTGCAGATTGTATACGGTTGCATATTGAGCAAATTCCGGCTCCAGTTCACCGCCGGTTTTCAGGATAAGATGCACATCATAATGAAATTTCTCTTTCAGATGCCTGATTATGTTCAATGAAAGCAGTTGAGCCCCGAAAAAGAGTGCGTCATGACATACATAAATAATTTTTTTTGATGCTGTTTTGGAGGCATAATCCGTCAATGCGTCGGCAACCGCTTGAAGATATGCATATCCATATCTCTTATCGGGCTCTAAATACGCACTTTCAGCCCATTCGTTCCATGCGTTGATGAATATCAATCTCTCTTCCGGACTAAAATTATCATTGGTAAAATCGCAAAGAATTTTAAGCCATTTTCTGAACATTTCAGGAGTAGATTTTGCTATAACCGTTCCCTTCCCCGGCCTTCTCGCTTCATTATCCCAGCCCGGACATATGCCGCGAAACTTCTTGTACGGCGGTTTTTTATAACCTTTGGTAAAAAAATCGATGACCTCTTGATAATTCGTTATAACGCCGTTAAAATCCGGATTTATGAGCTGAAATTGACCTGAGTTGTCTATCAGAGGGAATGAATGCAATGGAAATTCCACCGCTGCATCAAACCCAATCTTTATTGGATCAACTTGATCGAAGGAATGTACCGCCGCGAGATAAATCTCCCCCACCCCGTTTTTAAGACACCACTGCCGCCATCTTTCAGCAGTTTCTTTGGGGTTGGGCAACAATGCAGGCCTATATACGCTTACGAGAGGCTTTGAGTTTATTCTTATATAATTTTTGTTTTTCAGATATTTGGAAAGATGCTTGATAAATCCGATGTCATCCTGAGGAGAGTGTTTTTGCGCCATCAGAACCTCGTTCTCCTGCCCGTCCCATCTTCTCGTCCAATTCTCGTTAGCCCAGCTCAGGCAAAAAGGAAAATCAAAATTCTCGGCAAATTGCTTTATAGGCTTTTCAAGCAAGGTTTTACCGTTAAACCAGTAAAAATGGAAACAGAACCCATAAATGCCATACTGCCTGGCCAGTTCAATCTGTCTTTGCTGGACTTCCGGTATCCTTAAGTCGTAAAAACCAAGCTCACCCGGCAATCGTGGTTGATAATGCCCTATAAATTGCGGCACAGCCCTTGTTACATTAGTCCATTCCGTAAATCCCTTGCCCCACCATTCGTCGTTTTCGGAGATTGGATGAAATTGCGGGAGATAGAAGGCGATAAGCTTGATATCCGTCCCGGGCATCACCGGATATGAGATAGGAACATAATCTTCACCCTTTCTGGTGTTCATTTGAAACATAAAGCTGAAAAGATCCCTATCGGCAGCCCTCGTGAAAAGACTTCCCGTCTCCGCTCGTCTTGCCAAGGCTTTTTCATCAGGAAATTCACCTGTCAATTTTTGTTGCACCTTTTTTTCGATAGCAAGAGGATCGGCCGTTTTCAAATTGTAAAAAAACTTTTTAATATTCGTAATATTTAAGTTCCTTACAGCACTGCCCGGATTAAAAAGGGTTTTCAGAATCAGCTTCGTAAAAAGCCTTCTCTTCGTTCCCTCGGGCAGAATCCTGTCCCGGATGTTGAAATACCTGCTCAGGAGCTTCCACCCGTGCCCTGAATGGATTAACTGGATATATGCCTCTTTAGTCCTTAAAGAATCCTCAATATTTTTGATGTATTGGTCCTGATTTTCTACCTGACGGTCTTTCTCCGCAATTGCCTCTTCAAGCGCTTTATTATGTTCTAATATTTCTTCGACTTTCTGTCTGAATTCTTTAAAAGTATTCCTTGTGTTAGTGAAATCTGAAACATAAGAGTGAATGAGTTCCGGGGTTATTTTACCGATATGCTTGGTGATGATCTTAAGATATGACCGCCTTAAAAATTCCGGATCCCTGTCCGTCTGAGATATCTGTAGTTCATTGCTCCATAGATTATAATCTGCGGTAAATTGTTTAATGTGATAAAATGGATGTCTTTCCCCTATTCTGACTAACAAATCCCAATCTTCGTATAGATCAAAGACCGGATCAAAACCGCCTGAATTAACAAGGATGTCTCTATCAAACAGAAGGCAAATCAAGGGGATATAATTTTCGAATATCAATACTTCATAATTAAAATCCTTCGAAAATGCCGGTTCCTTCTTGATTTCCTTAGTTTTATGAGAAACGGCGTCATAGCTTTTATAAACAAAAAAAGCATCGGTATATGCAATGTGATAATGGCTTTGCTTTAAATACATGGCGAGAGTCCTGATATGTTCGGGAAGAAACTCATCATCATCATCCAGGAAACCAACATAGTCGCCTTTGGCATTTTCTATCCCGACATTTCCGGCATTCGCCCTGCCGGTATTCGTTTCAAGCCTAATATAGTTCAGGGAAATGTCCCCCAATATAGCCTCTATTTCTCCAGTATTAAGGTCGCAGCCCCCGTCATTTACAAGGACAACCTCAATAGGTCTGTATGTTTGGGCAAAAACGCTCTCCAAAGCCTTCTTTAGAAGCTTTGGTCTGTCTTTTGTCCTTACGATTATTGAAACTAAAGGGTTTTCAGAGTGATTTTCCATAAAGAATTATTTAAGCAATTTTTGAT
>JBBIIV010000117.1:0-4659 GCA_037446295.1 Nitrospirota bacterium | reverse complement strand
AAACGATAAGATTTCTCGCTCTGCTCGAAATGACAACTTTCTATCTCTATTTTTCTGTGCAAAATATAGGAATTCACGGTGAACATAGAAGACACATCATAACCACATTGCGAAATTTTTGATAGTGGGATATCTTTTATTGTTTTGTTGCTAAGGCATAAGAGGAATATCTATTTTTCAATGGGTTAGAGGATTTAACTGATAAACTCAAGAGTCGGGAAAAAGGAAATGATTTTTAAATTTTCCGATAGGGGGGACATTTTTTCTGTTAACAAAGTGTCTTTTAATGGGCGCCCCTGATCTTACATATTCAGCATAAAACTTCTAACCTTACTTGGGATGTCATTTCCATGAAATGCAGATGAAACAGCAACTCCATAACACCCTTGTCTAAAGACAGCACTTACATTTTCAGAGTTTATGCCGCCTATCGAAATTACAGGGATTTTAACTGAAGAAGCCACCTCTCTTAAAAGGCTTAACCCCTTGGGCTCGCCGGCGCTCTTTGTTGTGGTTTGAAATAAAGGACCGAACCCTATGTAATCCGCTCCGCCTTTTTCTGCTTCAAGGGCTTGTTCGAGGTCATGGGTAGAAATGCCGATAACTTTACCGCTCATTATTTTTTTTGCCTCCTTTAAAGGCAAATCATCCTGCCCCAGATGCACTCCGTCTGCATCTACTGCCAAGGCTATATCAGGATAATCGTTTATTGTTAGGAATGCATTAAAGGCTGTTGTAAGCTCTTTTAGTCTCAAGGCATTATAATAAATTTCTTTTCTGGAGGCTCTCTTATCTCTGTATTGAACCCACCTGATACCAGCGTTCAGGATTAATGAAACAATTTCAATTAATTTATCCTGCCTAAGACTTTCAGCCGTGATAAAACATATGTTAGACAATCTTTTCATTATTCGTCGGGTTTCAGGTTTATTCCCCCCCTTTTTTGGTTATCTCAACTTGATGTATATAACTATGCAAGTCTGTTTTTTCTATAACAAGATAGTCACCGGCGCGAGGTAGCGCGTCCGATAGACTAAAAAGTTATCCCCCCGATCTTTTGTTGCCCATGCTTTTTGGATTAATAAAATTCCTTTATAGTTGATTCTATCCTTGTTGTATCAAATGATTGTTTTACAAGGGGGTTGCTTTTGGTTATAGGAACTCTTTCTTCAAAGGTAGGGCGATTGTTTCGGTAAAAAATGCCAATTGGGATCCGTTTACCCCATTCTAATCCCTTTTTAAATGCCTCAACCCTGTTTTCTGGATTGTATTCAGGCTCTATGTTGTAAACCCTCTGCCTATACCATTCATATGTATTAATTTTGTTAAATGTAACGCAAGGTTGCAATATATCAATAAGGGAAAAACCTTTATGTTTTACAGCTTCTTTTACAAGCTCCTTTAGATGCCCTGAATCACCCGCAAATCCTCTTGCTACAAAGCTACAATCAAGGGCAACGGCTAATGCTATTGGGTTTAATTGTTCGGAAAAGACACCAAAAGGCTGATTTTTAGTAATCATGCCTTCAGAGCTCGTTGGAGATGCCTGACCCTTGGTAAGTCCGTATATCTGATTGTTGTGCACGAAAAGCTTTACATTTATATTTCTCCTCATAGCATGGATAAGATGATTGCCTCCTTCCCCGTAACAGTCACCGTCACCAGCAACAGCAATCACCAGCATATTATGATTTGAAAGACGAATGCCAGTAGCAACAGGCAGGGTTCTTCCATGAAGGCCATTAAAGGTGTTGCACCTTAGATAATGTGGAAATTTGCCTGCTTGACCAATCCCTGAAACGATTGTAAATTCGCAAGGCTTTATTTCAAGCTCTGCAAAAGCCTCTTTAAATGTCCTAAGTATTGCGAAATTTCCGCATCCAGGACACCATGCAGGTGTCTGTCCCTTATAATAATCTAAAGGTAGCATTTAGCTCTCCAACTAATGAATCCACCGTAAATGGTCTTCCATCATACCTATTAATCAAGTTATTAAAAACATAGCCTGACTCTGATTTAATGAGCCTTGCAAACTGTCCTGTGGCATTATTTTCAATGCATATAGCTGTTTTTGCGCTTTTTAGCTTATTCAGGTAGTCAAATTTATCAATAGAAGGAAGTGGGTATATTTCACTAAAATGCATCATTGCAATTTTATAATCTGCAGAAAGCATGTCAGTAGCCTCTTTCATTACCCCACATGTTGATCCCCATCCTGCCATTATGATATCTGGTTCTGGATGTCCATATATTATTGGAGGCTCAATTTCTTTTTTTAATAATAGCATTTTTTTTAATAATCTCTTATTTACCATTTTTATCCTTGTCTCAGCATCTTCTACAATATGTCCTTCCTCGTCATGCTCATCGCTATCTGTAACAACAAGATGTTCTGCATCGCATGGAATGCCTAATAGGGATATCCCATTTTCTGTAAGTAAATGCCTTTTATAATCCCTGATATTTTTAAAAGCATCTCCTCTCAATCTATAGTCGTTATATTTTATCTTTGATAAGTCGAAACTATTATATGTCCATTGAGAATCAGCAAGATACTGATCAGTGAGTATGATTACAGGAATTTGATATTTTTCTGCTAAGTCAAATGCCTTGTTTGTTAAATAAAATGCTTGCTCAGGGGTTCCAGGTGCAAGTATTATCCTTGTGAATTCACCATGTGCAGCATAGAGAGCAAAATTAAGGTCTGCTTGCTCTGTCCTTGTTGGAAAGCCTGTAGCGGGACCGGGCCTCTGAGCAAGTGCTACGACCAATGGAGTTTCTGTCATAGCAGAAAGTGAAAGCCCCTCAACCATCAATGCAAAGCCTCCGCCTGAAGTTCCTGTCATTGCCCTTACGCCGGCAAATGATGCACCAATAGCCATATTAATAGCTGCTATTTCATCTTCTGCCTGCTCTACTACTATCCCATATTCTTTTGACTTGCCAGCAATATATGACATTATCCCTGTTGAAGGGGTCATTGGATATGCTGAATAAAATTTGCACCCTGATGAGATTGCGCCAAGACCAATGGCTTCATTCCCTGAGATCAACATCTTTGGTCTTGCAAGAGGGGGAACAGAAAAAGAACAATTAATGCATTGCCTTTTAGCATAATCATATCCAGCAATGGCTCCAGCAATATTAGCCCTAACAATTTCTGCTCCTTTCTTATTAAAGGTGTATTTGATAATGTCAAGGAGTATGCCTAAATCCATTCCAATCATCCCCAATATCGCACCAATTGCAACTGTATTAGCTCTTATTTTGCTATTTGCTTGTTCACTCGCTAATTTTACAAATGGTATGTCAAGGAAATAAGGCTTTTCGTGTTTTTGTTTTAATTCAGATGAGTCATAGATTATCTGCCCAATTTGAGAAAGCTCTTTTTCATGCATTATTATGCTTTCATGATCAAGCGCAACAAGGATGTCTATCTTGTCTCTCGATGCTGTAACTAACTTGTCAGAAAATCTTATCTGAAAAAAGTTATGCCCTCCCCTGATGCGAGACTCATAATCCTGATGTGTAAATACACTATAGCCTGCCCTAGAAAATACGCGTGCAAGAGTATCTCCTATAGTCTGAATTCCCTGCCCAGCTTCTCCGCCTATTTTTATAGAATAGTCCATGATTAATTTAAAGTTTACCACAAAATTAATACATCTTCAAAAAAGTTACTCCTTTGAAAAACAACCAAAAAAGGAATCGGGTCTTGTATTTTGAGATATTATCTCCGTTAAATATACGACTCTAAACAAAACTATAAATATGTCAAAAAAAACGACCTGATAATCATATGAAAGGCTGCTGATAGATAACCTAAAAAAGATTTAGAACATTTTAAAAAGAATATATAGAAATAAAAGAGGGCAATAGACGTATTTTAAAGCTTTGTATGGCTATGCGAAGAAAGCAATGGTTTGAGGGATTATGGGGTATCACTTGCCTGCTTATTTTCCTTTAAAACTCTAATGACAATTCTGGGATAATTCAAACGAAATCAAGAACCCTCAAGATGAGATAGGAGTTTTTTATCATTGATCACCGGCGTCTAAAATAATATCCCTGCGATTTCAGCGTATCGAAGAATTTATTTTGGACGGTATGACTGTTTACATAAAACCTCTAAACATTTGAATTAGCCCCCGATCTGCCACTTATGAATATCTTCCAACATTCCCAATGGCGAAGGTTTTATGCCGGTTATCCTCTTGTGAGCAATAAAGGAAATTTCAAGATTATAAAGGAATATGCAGGGTTGATCAATTGACAGTATTTCATGTATTTGGTGATAGAGCATTTTTCTCCGGTCTATGTCTATTGTCAATCTGGAATCTTCGAGAAGTCTATCTAACTTTTGATTTTTGTACGATAAAAAATTCCATTCGCCCTCGTTAATCCTTGAAGAATGCCAAAGGTCATAAATATCCGGACTCCAGAGGTAGCCCCGGCTCATAAGAACCGCTTCGAACTTTCTCTTTTCAACAATATAAAACCTGAATGTCTGCCATTCAAATGTCTTTATTTCAGTTCTTATGCCGATATTTTTCAAATCCTCCTGAATCATTTGTGCGATATTTATGTTGTCTCTATCTTCAATATTGGTAATAATAGCGAATTCAAAGGACATCCCATCTTTTTTCAATATGTTATTCT
>JBBIIV010000116.1:0-4776 GCA_037446295.1 Nitrospirota bacterium | reverse complement strand
TTTAACCAGAAGGGGGTTATCTATTTCTGGACATTTCTATCTCTGTTTTTGGGTTATTATCTAAATACATCTCCACCGTCTTTTAGTTTTAACTGATATCAGAAAAATAGAGATAGAAAGTTGTCATTTCGAGCAGGTGAGCCGAAGCCCTGAGCAAAGCGAAGGGGAGAAATCTTTTTGTTTAACTTAAAAATTCCTCACACCCGTTGGGTGTTCGGAATGACAGATAAATAGAGCGGTTTGCAGATCTATCTCTATTTTTCGGTAATTCGCTGAATAAAGCGTCTGAAATCTTAGCTAAATTGCAACGGCAGGAATATTTAGCAGACACTAAATAATGTGGGGAATGGATCTTTAAGTCACTCTTTTGTCAATCATCCAAGAACTGCCTTTGATTGATTTGGCGTATTGCTTCATTTCAGCAAGAATTGCGGATATCTCGCCATAGTGGTGAAAGTCTCTGGTTTTGTTGTGTGTTATAACGATAGACAGGGTCATAATATCGAATTCAGTTCTTTTGCCTCTTCTGTCTATGGATTCAATAAAACCTTTATCTCTGTCTGCTTGCTCATAAAAGATTGAGATTATTTTGTCAAACTGTTCAACTATTATTCGAGATGTGTTCTCTATTAATTCAATGTCCATAATATAAATAAAATCATCCCCACCGATATGCCCTATAAAACTGTTTTGCTGCTGACTCTGTCTAACAGCATTAAATATAAGTCTCCCAAGCATTTTTATTACTTCATCGCCCCGACTGAAGCCATACTTGTCGTTGTAAGGCTTGAAATGGTCGATATCTGCATATGCAATACTAAATTTTTCATGCATTTCGATTCTACGATTTATCTGCTTTTGAATTGATATATTGCCCGGCAGTCTGGTAAGCGGATTGAGTTCTACTATTCTCTGAATTCTTAGGAGAGACAATTCGATGCGCATACTTAGTTCTCTTTCTGTGTCAGAGTATCTAATATAATCATCAACAAGCAGCGCATCCCATTTAGTTATGCATAAATCATCAGGTATGATGCATAAAATGGCTATTTGTCCTAGGAGAGAATCTGCCTTGATATCATTGATAAAATTAATCATAGAATCCCTTTCAGGGTTAATTTCTATAATTATGAGGATTGGAAATTCATTGAAAATATTGTAAAAAGCAGAAGATATATCTTTGAATATCTCGAGTTCATATCTCTTGTCAACGCTGTTCTGTATAAGAGAACAGAGAGCAGAATTGTCGGTTATTGCAAAGATAAAATTACTCATCTAAAAAATTAAAATCTTGCGATTCTTGTAAAGAATCTTCAATAAGTATAAATATCTCTTTAATGTCTGTTTCTGATAGATTTACCAGTTCCCACGCTGAGTGACTGATGGAAGGGACAAAGTTATCACCAGCAAAGCCATGCCCGACCGCTCTTACAAGGATATCAGATATATGAACTATAGCTGTATGCATAGGGACATTTTTAGATAATTCGGGTCTGTGGTGAAATTCAATTGCCTCAACAAGATTGCCGGGAAAGTTCCATTTTTGGGCTATCCAGGCTGCTGCATTTGCATGGGTTACCCCAAAAATTTCCTTCTCAGCTTCAAAAATGAAGGCGCCTTCAGCATCTACTTTATGAAAAACTTTCTGATAATGATCTGAAAACTGAAGTCCTAATATGACCTTGCCGATGTCGTGAAGCAGGGCAGCAACAGAAACCTCTTCTGGTTCTTCTATCCCTTTTCTGATGGCTATATTCCTTGCAGTTACAGCAGCGCCTATCGAGTGTTCCCATAAGCCATGAATGGTTTGTTGCATCGCTTCAAATACTGATACGCTGAGAAGCAATCCTCTGATAATATTAAACCCAAGTAAAAGCAAGGCTTGATTGATTGTGGAAATCCTGCCGGGAAACCCGTAAACGGCTGAATTTGCAATTTTTAAAACCCTTGAAGTCAAGACCGGGTCATTTAATATAAGCTTCCCTATATCTGATAGTGATGTTTTAGGGTTTTCCAAAACGGCGAGTATTTTTCTAAGGCTTGATGGAACTGTTGGAAGGGTATCAAACTTTTTTATTTCATTCTGTAATGTTTTTATATCAAACTTATTCATATAGCTTATTAACATGTTCAATTACAAGTCTTTTTAGAGAATCTATATGTCTTTCGTTCTCCGTTTTCTTAAATCTCGCATTAACTTCATTTAAAACTTCTTCCTTTGACCTGAGAGGGGCTTTCTTCCCCACTATAAAAACAGAAGGAATGCCAATGGTTTTTATACGCTCAATAATTGATGTAGAAAGTTCAGTCCCCTCCGACAGCAAAACCATACCGCTCTCGTTATTAACCGGTTTAGCAAGTTTCATGCCTGGCATTAGATCATTGATTGAAACCCTCAGCAAAGTTCCTCCTTGTGGAAATTATATCATAGTATTTTGATAGAAAACGATAGCAGCCTGAAAAACTGACGGCTTGTCTTTTGGGATTTATTGATGATATCATTTATAATCTCAAAAGGCATGGGTCAGCCTTATATTAAACACGAATTTTTAAGACTTTTCAAGGTCTTTAAATAACCGAAAATAGAGATAGACCTACAAACCTGTTGAATTATTTGTCATTTCTAACACCCAGCGGGTGTGAGGAACCTTTATTGAACACAGCAAGATTCCTCGCAGACACATTCGCTTAGCTCAGTGCATGGTTTATCCCGAACAATAAGGGAAGATTCCTCGTTTAACTCGAAATGACAGAGAGTGAAGGGGTCGGAATGGCAGAAAGAGCAAGTTTGAAATTACCATTTTCTATCTCTATTTTTTGGAATAATATTAAGGAAGGAAGACATAAATGAATCTTGTGGCAGCGTATATTATTACTTTTATAGCAAGTTTCTGCATCCTCGTAATCGAGATTGTTGCAGGAAGAATACTCGCTCCTTTTGTTGGAGTATCCCTATATACATGGACGAGTATCATAGGCATTGTTCTTGCCGGCATCAGCATTGGGGCATATGTGGGCGGCAGGATTGCTGACAGATTTCCAGAGAGCAAAACTCTCGCTGTGCTTTTAATTACTTCTGGCATGACAACCCTCCTGATCCCGCCTACCGCGAATATTGTTGCCGCCATGTATATTGAAGTTCCCTTGATGTTAAGAATCTTCATTGTGACAACAATCATCTTTATCATACCGAGTTGCATACTTGGAATGATATCCCCGGTTGTAGTCAAGCTCGCCATAAAAAATCTTGAAAAGGTAGGAAATGTTGTGGGAAAAATCTATGCCTTTTCAACAGTCGGGGCTATACTCGGCACTTTTGCTGCAGGTTTCTTTTTTATCTCCTTTATGGGGGCAAGATCTGTGATTTTACTGATGGGTGTAATCCTGATAGTGACGGGGTTTCTTGTTGGTGTGTTTGGCAGATCTGGGAAGATGCATGTCGCCTTTTTCATAATACCGTCTTTTTTATTGTTCGGCGTTTACAGTTTTGCTGTTAAAGTCCCTATTTCCAAAGATGTATATCATTATACAGAGAGTGACTATTACACGATTAAAGTTAAAAAAGCCGTTGGCTCAGACGGCAAAACCGAGCTTGAGGCACTAGTGCTTGACAATCTTACCCACTCATTTGTGAATTTACAAAATCCGCTTCACATTGAGTATAAATACGAAAAGATTTACACCGATGTCTTGAAGTGGAAATTTAACAAGGAACAATCTTTTAAAACCCTCACGATTGGCGGTGGAGGCTACACTTTTCCAAGATATTTGGAGGTTTATTATCCTAATGCAGGTGTTGATGTTGTAGAGATTGACCCTGCGGTTACAAAGGTTACATATAAATTTTTAGGTCTCCCGAAAGACACCAGAATTCGTTCGTTTAATACTGACGGGAGATGGTTTATTATGAATACCAAAGAAAAATACGATGTTGTCTTTCTCGACGCTTATAACGACCTCTCAGTTCCTTATCACCTAACGACAAAGGAGTTTGCACAGCAAATCAAGGATATGTTGGAGCCGGATGGAATAGTCCTGACAAACATTATAGATAATTTCGAGCTCGGCTTGTTTCTCCCTTCCTATATGAAAACAATCAGGGCAGTATTTGGGGATGAAAATGTATTTCTTTTGTCAATCAGCCCCGAGTTTGAGAATATTGGCATTAGCACATTTATCGTGCTTGCTGGCAAAAGAAAGCTTGATATAAACGATTTCGATAACTTCGTTAGGAATGTTCGCCAAAGTGAAGCTACCGCTGTAGTAGTGCCGGAGCATATGATTAAAGGGCTTATTGACAAAAGGCGTTCTATCCTTCTTACTGACAATTATGCGCCTATTGACAACCTCATAGCGCCAGTTTTCGAGGAGAGATTTGGCTTCAGCAGGAAGAACCGCTGATTACGTTATTCTGTTCCACAGCATTCAGGATTCACTGAAGTTTCCTGAGTTTTTCTACTGAAACCTATCAACCTATTGATATAACTAACAAATCACAAAAAAAGATGTTGCATCAGATTTTTCTTTTGCTAAAAGCGAAGATTCCTTAGTTTAATATCTTCTATTTGGACTAAAGCCTTATCAAGCAAAGAGAAGGAGAAAATATGAGCTTAGAATCTAAGATAGCAGCCAATCTCAAAGGACAGCTTTCAAAATTTTCAGGAATCATTTCTAAGAAATTCAAAAAGCCAAAGCAAAAACTTATAAAACAGATGCTCTATGGCATTCAAGCATCAAAGGATGTAAAGCTCTCCAATATAGCCAGGACGCTTAAAG
>JBBIIV010000115.1:1909-4906 GCA_037446295.1 Nitrospirota bacterium | reverse complement strand
TTAGCTTTTTGAATTTCTTAGAAATGATTCCTGAAAATTTTGAAAGCTGTCCTTTTGAGATTGGCTGCTATCTTAGATTCTAAGCTCACATTTTCTCCTTCTCTTTGCTTGATAAGGCTTTAGTCCAAATAGAAGATATTAAACTAAGGAATCTTCGCTTTTAGCAAAAGAAAAATCTGATGCAACATCTTTTTTTGTGATTTGTTAGTTATATCAATAGGTTGATAGGTTTCAGTAGAAAAACTCAGGAAACTCCAGTAAAGAATTCAGCGAAAAATAGAGACAGAAAGTTGTCATTTCGAGCAGAGCGAGAAATCTTATCGTTTAACTTAAAGATTCCTCACGCCCGTTGGGTGTTTGGAATGATAGATAAATAGAGCGGTTTGCAGGTCTATCTCTATTTTTCAGAATTCAATATATTTCAGCTTATATGATTAGAAGTTATAAGGAAACTCATGGCGGAGGGGGGGGGATTCGAACCCCCGATGAGATGCAATCCCATAACGATTTTCAAGACCGCCGCTTTCAACCGCTCAGCCACCCCTCCATCGGTAGAAATTTTTATAATAACAAACATTTTATATTATTAACAACCTTTGGGTATGCCGAAAAATAGAGATGTAAGTTTTTTCATGCAATGGTGCAATTTGCGTAATCTCTGTGGAATAAAAGGATTTGAGCCGTTATAGCATGTCTTTGGGTGTTTCGGGAAACTGGGTTCAGAAATCCATGCCTGCTATTTCGGATTAATCTCAAAGCTTAAAACTAAATTTCTCATTAAAGCTTGGTACTTCTGCTGCTACATCAGTCTTCAATAGCCCATCTTTTTACTACCAGTTTATTATTCTTTCAGTTTGCTGTCATCTAAACATGAGTGAGACGAAAATTTTCTAATCGGGATTAAAAAGTATGTGTAAATTCCTTAATTCCAAGGATTGACAATCCTTAAAATTGACAAAATACGAGGAATATAATATGCTGATTTCATGAAAATACTCAGAATTTATCAGGACTTAAACAAATATTTAAGACCAAACAAGGCATTGAATTGATTATTTATGAATCTCGTCAGGTAGGCAAGATAACTTTACTGTAGGATTTTCTTACTGTAAATAAACTTAAGTCTAATTTAGACTTTGGCAACAAAATACAGACTTAGCATATTCTATGCTAACAAAAATCAATTCCGTCTTATCCGTGAATATGTGCATGGCTATGAATTCAACTGGGGTAAAAAAAGTTTAAAACCACCGAAAGAATGGAATGAGGCATATCTTAACTCTGAATTTACAATAATATCACCTGAAAATTACTTGGATTTTATTACTTAATGTATGGATAGAATCGCATTAAATGAACTTCAGATCCTCTTGCATCATTTTAATAGACGGGGGAGTAAGGTATTATTTTGCACCCTTGACAACGTTTATAAACAAACTGCAAGGATTGGCTTTTTTAAGTTCTGAGGCTCTTTCAACGAGAGGCAGAAAAGGTAAAGTGAAAAGATTATAGCAGAAATGCCGAGGAGAAATAGATCTATGCCTTTAAAATTACTTGAATCGTATGAGGTTCAGTCCTGCTGCATGGATAGGTATCTTAAGGCAGTATGCCGCTTTAAGAACTCAATATCGTAAAAAAATATAGTTTTGGGATAATTTTATTACTTTTAAGGTAGGCTATACATGGAAATAATTATCGTTATATTCGGACTTATAGTCGGCTCTTTTCTTAATGTTTGCATCTACAGGCTGCCGCGCGAGATATCGATTGTCAGCCCGCCTTCTGCATGTCCTGTGTGTAATACCGCTATTAAACCTTGGGACAATATACCATTGATAAGTTATCTGCTTTTAATGGGCAAGTGCAGAAATTGCGGAGAGAAGATATCTATTCGTTATCCTATCGTTGAACTGCTCAACGGGCTTTTATACTTCCTTGTGGTTTATTTCTTTGGTTTCGGCTGGCAGCTTATACCGCTTTTTGCCTTTGTTTCTGCTATGATAGTAATCACTTTCATAGATATTGATTTTCAGATAATACCTGATGTAATTACGATTCCAGGTATAGCTGTCGGTGTGATTTCTTCAACTTTATTTATTTCAGATCCTCTCTTTAATTTGCATGAATCAGACATGTTAAACGGCTTGATTAATTCAATAATCGGCGCCTTAGTGGGAGGAGGACTTTACTTCCTGATTGCCGTGGTCAGCAAGGGCGGTATGGGAGGAGGCGATATCAAGATGATGGCAATGGTGGGCGCATTTATAGGATGGAAGGGTGTTTTGCTTGTAACATTCATTGGGAGTCTTACAGGCTCATTGGTTGGGATTATTCTGATGGTTTTTAAAGGTAAAAACCGCAAGACTAAAGTGCCTTTTGGTCCTTTTCTTGCGCTGGGATCGCTCATAACCCTTTTTTTAGGCGGTAAAATTATCACCTGGTATCTGGGGTGATTTAAAATTTAAAATTTAAAAAATTAACAGCTTATTCATGATTATTGGCATCGGGACGGATATTGTAGAGATTCTCAGGATTAAACGGGCTGTCCAGAGATGGGGGGGCAGATTTTTAAAACGTCTGTTCTCCGATGTCGAGATCATGTACTGCTATAAAAAAAGAGACCCATTCCCTTGCCTTGCAGGAAGGTTTGCTGCAAAAGAAGCGGCAATAAAGGCATTTTCATGGTTCTATAATTCAAACTGGAAACCGCATCCAGATGCAAATAAAGCAGCACCCCTGAGCTTTATAGATATTGAGATAATAAATAATAAAAGCGGAATGCCTTGCTTAAATATGAAAAACCCCGACTTCTTTTTTGATAAAATTAATCACAAAATACATCTAACTATCTCGCATGGGAAGGGGTATGCGACTGCAACGGTAGTAATTGAGATGGTGAGTAACAATTGATTATCATGTCAAAGGAAATCAAAAGATATAAAACAGCGAGACAAAGGAGAAAGGAGAAATATTCCTCCTCATTTGAGAATAATAATG
>JBBIIV010000115.1:0-1809 GCA_037446295.1 Nitrospirota bacterium | reverse complement strand
TGAGAATAATAATGCTATCTATACGCTTGATCTTGAGAGGGCAAAGAGGCTTAAGGAATTTCTCGAAATTCTCTATGAAATTAATAAGGGCTTTCCAGTAGTTGTTGAGGGCAAAAGAGATCTTTTAGCGCTTAGGAAGCTTGGGTTCTCAGGTGAAATAATCACAGTCCATAGCGGCAGGGGGTTATATGATTTTTGCCATAACATCTCCGAAAACTACGGCAAAGTCATACTCCTTATAGACTGGGATGAAAACGGCGATATTCTTTATAAGAAACTCTCAGAGAATTTGTCCGGACTTTGGGAGGAGTTTTCCCATTTCAGGGAAGCGCTCAGGATGCTCTGCCAGAAAGATGTGAAGGCTATTGAGGATATTCCTGTTTTGCTCAGGAGACTATCTGGGGTTGATGTAAGGACAGGAGAATCAGACGATATTTGAGACTGCTAAGTGATTTTTTGAGAAAGTCTTATTTAATGCGGCATAAAGTTTTTTCGTTATAATATACTCATCATGAAACTGATAGGCGCCAAGGGTGAAGATATCGCCGTTAATTATCTAAAGAATGAGGGGTATAACATCCTTCACAGGAATTATAAGACCCCTTATGGAGAAGCAGATATTATAGCTAAAGACGGCGACTCCGTTGTTTTTATTGAGGTTAAGACCCGAACAAATAACTTATTTGGACAGCCTTTTGAGTCTGTTGGTTTCAGAAAACAAGAAAGGCTTAAACGAATTGCCTTGTTTTATCTTAAGAACACTAAATCTCAGATTAAACTTAGATTCGATGTAGTAAGCATTGTCACAGAGGCTGGGAGCTACAGGATTAACCATATAAGAGAGGCTTTTTAACTCTAAGTTATTCTCTTATTCTCTAGTATTGAAGCAATTATGTATGTATATTTGAATAATGCTATTGTAAAATCGTCTGACGCAAAAATCTCAGTTTTCGATCACGGCTTCCTGTATGGAGATGGCGTGTTTGAGACAATGAGAGCCTATGACGGCGTTATCTTTCTGCTAGAGAACCACCTGAGCCGCCTCTACAGGTCAGCTGCTCTTATTGGGCTTGATATTCAAAGGAGTACTGCAGATATTAAAATAGCCGTTTATGAAACTCTCCGCGTAAACTCCTTGAATAACGCCTATGTAAGGATTAGTGTTTCAAGGGGATATGGGGCTGTCGGCATTGACCCTAACTTGTGTAAAGAAAATACCTTTATTATTATCGTTAATGAATTTAAAAACTATCCTCATTCATATTATGATGAAGGCATAAATATTATTGTCTCATCAGTTCGAAGAAACTCTCCGGAAGCGATTAATCCTCAGATAAAATCAATGAATTTTCTCAATAACATACTGGCAAAGATAGAGGCTAACAAAAAGGGAGCGATGGAGGCGGTTATGCTCAATATGCAAGGTTTCATCTCGGAATGCACTGTTAGCAACATTTTTTTTGTAATTCATGATATTTTGTGCACCCCTTCAATCGACTGTGGGATTTTAGATGGAATAACAAGGGAGTCAGTTATAGACACTGCTTTTCGAAATGGCTTGAGGGTTAAGGAAGGCAAATTTACTAAAGAGGATTTATTCACGGCTTCGGAGGTTTTTATCACTAATACCTCGATGGAGTTAATGCCTGTGAAAAGGGTTGATCACAAGATTTTCCCAGCAAAAGATGCATATAGCCTTCTGCATAAAGAATACAAAAAAAATATAATGGCATATATTGACAATAAGAAGATGGAAAGCCCTTCCTTGTGGGGCTGAGCATATGGAAGTCCTTTTTTAGGGTTGTTTTC
>JBBIIV010000114.1:0-4956 GCA_037446295.1 Nitrospirota bacterium | reverse complement strand
TCATCATAAACAATAAGTGTTGCTTCATAGGGTGTTGAAAACCTCCATGCCATCTCGGAACTATCCCATGATTACGCCATATCCTTTCCAATACCCCTTCATATATAGGAATGACAGACCATAATAACTATTCATTTTTTACCGGACTCTACTGACTTTTTTGATAAACTTTTTCTCATGGGTATTATCCTCCTTGTCTCATTTTGAGATTAGTGTAAAGTATTGAAGATTATACCCTTAATCGAATTTGCAGAAAATACTTTACACCATCCCTTTGACAAGCTCAAGATGGCTTAATATATGGGAAGCTTTTGCGGCTTCGGCTTTACTGATGCGGGATAACATTTTTGTATTTCTATTTTTTAGTATAATTATATTAGGATATTACAGAAATGTTGAAGCCAAATATTTTAACAGGCATTAAAAACTATACAAATGGCGCATTCAAAATAATGATTTATTTGATAACCCCATCGAGAGGCTTTATGTTGGGTGGTTTCAAGATGATATACAGCACATTTTTGTTTGCAGGGCAGTAAGATGGGCACAAAATCGCTAAGAGCTGAAAAGTCCTGCATCCCTCACATTTTAAAAAAGATACCCCTCTTTGGAGTTCTTAACGATGAAGAGTTACTGAAACTTCAAAAGTTGATTGTTAATAGACGCTTTTCAAAAAATGAGATCGTTCTGCTTGAAGAAGACTCGCCAAGATATCTCTATATAATTTATTCGGGCAAAGTAAAGGTCATAAAAACCAATTTAGACGGCAAAGAGCAGATACTTGCCATACACAGAAAAGGAGATTTTTTTGGTGAGATGTCTCTTCTCGATAAAAAAACCTCTCCAGCATCGGTCGTTGCAATTGAAGATTCATATATTGGGCTTCTTTTCCAAAACGATTTTGAGGATTATTTCCTTTCTGACCAGAGGCTTCTTAAGCAAATAATTTCTATCCTGTGCGGAAGGCTAAGAGAAGCATGGCTGATGGTGAAGGTTCTCGGCTTTACAGGCGCGGAAGAAAAAGTAAGGGCTATTCTCAAGCTTGTTAGCTTGAGTTATGGGATCAAAGAAGCAAGGGGAACTATAATTGCCGTCAAGCTGAGCCACAAAGATCTAGCAAGTTATGCATCACTCTCAAGAGAGACGGTTACTCGCTTGATTGATAAACTTATAGGGGATGGGGAAATAGATATCATCGATAAGAAATATATTTGCTTAAAACCCCTTTTTTATAAAAATACGGAGTGCGTCTGAACCATTAGCATTTCGATATAATTCCTGCTCGGATTGCAGTTTTTCCGGCGGATTTCAATAATCATGGACAAAAAGCTTTATTTAAAGATAGGGGATAGGGTAGTGCATCGAAAATACTACTCATGGGGATGCGGCGATGTTGTCGAAGAAAAACATTCTGAACTGCCAGGCGGGTTCTGCTTTGTAAGAATTCTTTTTGATGACGGGAAGGAACGTTCTTTCATCAATGATATGGATAATGTACTTTGCTGTTACTACACAGGGATTCTTTTGATTGGACAGTGCAATCTTTGGGAAACTTAATATACATTTAGATATTTGTTTTGGGAGTGCTGTTTATTGCTTCAAAGGCATAGATTATCCTCTTCTCCCTCCCCTTTCTATCCTCAGGGTAGGAAGTGAAAGCGGTCTTGCTTATAATCTTCTCAGCCTCATTTTTGTGAGGCATTATTCTGACATCTCCTTCGGTTGCCACGCCGTCTATTGTATTCAGCAAAGTTGCGGCTTTGCCATCAGTGATTAAGGCGTAAGGAATCTGGTGTGAATCAACAACCCTGCAAAAGGCGATCGAATATCTTTCCCACGAATCAAGAGAATTTGCAACACATTTCAGGAATATAAATCTTTTACCCTCTACCTTGATTATTAAATCAGCAGATACATTAAAAGATTCATTATCGAGCGAAACCAAAAATTCCTTATTCGCTTCGATATCCTGCGGGCTATAACCTCTATGATAGAGTAAAAACTGAGCTGTCTCCTTCTGTATATATGAAAGCTTAAGCGTATTTATAAATTCTTCATGTTTAAGATGCTCCTCGGTGAAACACCCTCTTTTTTCAGTGCTGTCTGGCATATTCTGAGACTCCGAGCAGTAAGACATATTGACTGACTATAGCCTCCTTATCCCCTCTTTTAAAACGATACTGTATCTGTGGTGTTCAAAGGCGTGAATTTCAGGATATTTTGCGTAAAGCCAGCCGCTGAAGATAGTTCTACCCTTTTCAGATATCTCAACCCTGACCGCAGGATTGTTCGGCTCATTAGTTTTTGAGGTTATGATATCCTTTTCCATTTTGAAATCCGGGAGAAAGTCACCAAAAACAATCTTAAGTTCTGTTCCCGGAATACTCATTTCAGAGCCCAGACGGGCTGTGTATAGGGATTGCTTATTGGTATTTTTATCTTCAAGTACAAACTTAACATCCCCCCAGCTCTTTTTAACTTCAGGGGATATAACAATCTTTCTTTCGCCTTTTAGAGGAAGTTCGCCATGGGGTGAGCGGGGTTTTTCCGAGGGTTTATCCATCGGCGCTTGGATAGGCGCCTGCACCGGCGAGAACGGTTTCTCTTTAATAGGAGAGGCGTCCTGTTTTTTTTCGCAGCCATAAGAAATCAAAAAACAAAAGAAACAAAAAATAATAATAAGCGACAGTAAATAAGCTCTCAAAACAAGCCTCCCTTTAATGGCGGAGAGGCAGGGATTCGAACCCTGGGTGGGGTATTACCCCCACAACCGCTTAGCAGGCGGCTGCCTTCGACCAGCTCGGCCACCTCTCCAAAAAGACAACTTTTATGATATCAATTTGATTCAGCAATTGTAAACCTGATAAAAATTGCCTTTCTGGGCAAGCTTGCTGAACACAAGGCTAAAATATAATCATGCATTTCAAGGAATCCTTTGCTTCTGCCGTAATCCTGAAAGCCTTTTCTGTTTCGTCTATTGAAAATCTGTGGGTTACTAGAGTTTTTGCGCTGACAACGCCGTCCTTAACGAACTTAAGGGCTGCCTTTGTATCATCAGGTCCGCAAGAATAGCTTGTTGTTATGTTAATATCTCTGAAATATAAATAGTTTGGATCGAGACTCAAGAATTCATCTGGTTTTACGGGAGTAAAAAGCATCAGGGTGCCGCCACTTGCAACGCAATGCAACCCCTGCTGTACTACATCGATACTGTTAGGGCATACTATTACAATGTCCGCCATATATCCTCTTGTAAGAGTTTTCACGCTATTGATGAGATTTTCTTTAGATACATCTATTATATTGTCAGCTCCTGATTCAAGAGCCTTTTTAAGTCTGAAGGGGACAAAATCTGCTCCGATTACAGTTTGGACGCCGAAAAATCGGGAAAGAATTAAATGCACCTGTCCCATAAACCCCAATCCAATAATGAGAATGGTATCGCCTTCTTTTATGAGTGAACGCCTAAGAGATTTAACAACACATGCTACAGGCTCAATTAGAGCCCCGTCTTCATAAGATAATTCATCTGGGATTTTCAAGGTATCATTTAGGAAATTGGTCTTCGGGATAATAAAATACTCTGATATGCCGCCCGGTATAATCTTGCTATTGCGCCATGTATCGCATTGAACGAAATCTCTACGTTTACAATGCTTGCACGACATACAAGGGGCATGATGATGCACAAATACTTTATCGCCTACACTAAAGGGGGCGGTATTAGAGAGCCTTGAACCAATCTTCACTATCTTGCCTGCGGGCTCATGTCCAAGAACTAAAGGGGCTTTTTTCTCTATATACCATGGCATGACATCCCCTGAACATATACCGCATGCCTTCGTCATTATCAAGGTATCCTCATCACCAGGCTCTGGGATTGGGACATTCTCGATTCTAATATCAGAAAAGCCATAAAGCCTCGAGGTCTTCATGGTTTTATTTTGGAGACGCATAAAATTATTTTGTTATCTATGTTTAATAAACAAAGCAAGTATATCAGGCAACTTGAATTTATGAAATTTACAAGGTTATATTAAAAACCATGAAATTGCTCTTAAGTATCATAATAATTTTTGCTCAATTTGTCATCATTAAAAATGCATGTTCAGACATATTTTATTTCAACAAAAACTCTAATATTATCGGCGCAAGCAAAACCTACAAAGTGGGGAGATCAGAGTCTCTGATTGAAATAGCCAGAAAGTTCAGTCTTGGATATAATGAGATAATTGCATCAAATCCCGATATTGACCCCTTCCTCCCCCCCTTTGGCGCTACTGTCAGAATCCCAAGCACATGGATACTTCCTGAATTAGCTTCATATGACGGTATAGTCATCAATCTCTCGGAAATGCGGCTATATTATTTTTACAAGATTGGAAGCAAAGAATTCGTTAGGACATTTCCTATCGGAATCGGCAGACAGGGTTATGAGACCCCTGTTGGACAATTCAGGATTGTCCAAAAAGTTGAAAACCCAAGTTGGTATGTCCCAGCATCGATAAGGGCTGAAAAGCCCGAGCTTCCGGCTGTTGTGCCGCCTGGACCTGATAATCCTCTGGGCACCCATGCCCTCAGACTTTCTCTTAACAGTTATCTAATACATGGAACCAATAAACCATGGGGTGTCGGCAGAAAGGTAAGTCATGGCTGCATAAGATTATATCCTGAAGATATACCAGTATTGTTTGGACTTGTAAAAAACGGGAACAAGGTTCAGATAGTAAGACAGCCTGTGAAGATTGGCTTTAAGGATTATAAGATCTTTATTGAAGTTCATGAAGATGACCTTGACAACCATTTCAGCGAGGCATTTACTCTTATTAAAAGCAAAAACTTGCTTCACTTGGTTGATAAAAACAAGCTCTATCAAGCCCTGAGACAAAAAAGTGGCGAACCTGTCGATATATCCGCTAACTAGTGTCTGTACATAAACAATTACCTTTTTGTCAT
>JBBIIV010000113.1:0-5289 GCA_037446295.1 Nitrospirota bacterium | reverse complement strand
ATGACAAAATAGCGGGTTTATAGACTTTATAAACAGACACTGATTAGCCTTCGCCGCGGTAAGAGAGTTTTTCGACCTACTTGATGTAGTAGCCCGACAATCTCCACATGCCGTCCTTCTCGAGTGTCAAAATTACAGTCTCAACCGCAAATTTTTTATTCACAAAGGATGATAGAAACTTGATAACCACATATTCGCCATCAGGAGCTCCTGGCAAAAATTTCTTATATTTCTTGCTCTCAACTTCTCTTGATATGACCTTGCCCAAAGGTTCTCTTGCTGCATTCAGTGATTCCATCCATTGTTTTTCTGTAACAAAATTCTTAAAATACCCTGAAGCCTCCCTCCAGCTGTGTCCATAATTGCCAGCATCAACCAATAAAAGCTATTTTTCTGCAGCAGCAAGGGCAGCCTTTTCCTTGACTTGAGCAGATGCAAAGCTGCTCCAAAGAAATATACACAAAACACAATGATACAAACAACATAACGCATCATAGAGCCTACCTTAAAGTTTAAATTTTACTTATATTGCCCAATCCCAATATGCTACGGATAGTCCTTAACTCTTAATATTCTTTTATCTTTTTTTTACCTCATCCAGCAGGGCATCCAAAAGACTCTCCTCTTTTACTTTCCTAATGACCTCACCCTTACTGAAAACTATCCCCATTTTCTTGCCTCCTGCTATACCATAGTCGGCTTCCCGAGCCTCACCAGGTCCGTTTACAACACAGCCCATTACTGCAACGGTTAAAGGGTCTTTAATATATTTCAAAGACTCTTCAACCTTTTGAGCTAGGTTCATAAGATTGATTTTGCACCTCCCGCAAGTGGGGCATGAGATTATTTCTATACCCCTTCTTCTCAAGCCTAAGGATTTTAGTAACTCGTATCCAACTCTTATCTCCTCCTCGGGAGGAGCAGTAAGAGATATTCTGACTGTATCTCCAATCCCTTCTGACAGAAGTATCCCTAAGCCGACTGAGCTCTTGACTATACCACTGGAAGGAAGTCCCGACTCAGAAATCCCAATATGCAGGGGATAGTAATATTTAGCTGCAAAAAGTCTGTATGCTTCAACGGTCAGCATCACATTAGACGCCTTGAGGGATAATTCCATATCACTAAAGTTCATGTCTTCTAAAATTCTCAAGTGTTTTTCAGCGCTCTCAAGCATCGCCTCCGGTGTTGGATGACCATATTTTTTAAGCAGTTCTTTTTCGAGTGAACCGGCATTGACCCCTATCCTTATAGGAACTCCCCGCTCCTTAGCTGCTGAAACAACTTCCTTCACCTTCCATTTTGCACCGATATTGCCGGGATTAATTCTAATTTCATCAACTCCCTGATTCAAAGACTCAAGGGCGAGCCTCCAATGAAAATGTATATCCGCTATAACAGGTATATGGACAGCCTTTTTAATAACCCCGAGGGTTAACGCTGCTTCCATATCAGGGACTGCTATCCTGACGGCTTCGCAGCCTACTGATTCAAGAGAATAAATTTGTCTAATAGTGGCGCTTGCATCCCTTGTGTCAGTCTTTGTCATGGTTTGAACAGAGATTGGATTTTCACCGCCAACTGCGAGGTTGCCTACATTGATAATCCTGGTTTTGTTCCTTGTAATCATATTTTAACTATCGCTCTCATTCATTATTATCAAGTGTGTTTCTGACTTTTCTTATAGCCGCATTGTGCTCAGCTAATGTTTTAGAAAAAATATGAGTTCCGTCCCTTCTTGAAACAAAAAAGAGATAAGGCACCTCGGCTGGATAAAGAGCTGCAATTATTGATTTTATACTAGGCGATGCGATAGGGCCAGGGGGAAGCCCTGTTATAATATAAGTGTTATAATGTGTCTTGTTCTTCAAATCCTGAAGTGTTATTTTGCTTCCATGCGACTTTATGCCATAAATGGCAGTAGGATCAGCCTGTAGATGCATTTTTCTCTTAATCCTGTTGTGATATACACCTGAAATAATAGCTCTTTCCTGATCCACTACTGCCTCTTTTTCTATTATTGATGCGAGGGTTAAAATATCATTTTTGCTCCAGCCCAATTCTTTTTCCCTTTCTTTCAATTTACCAGAGTATTCTTTTTTAAGTTTATTTACCATAATCTTAGCAACATATTCAGGAGAAGCACCTTTTGGGATTCTATAAGTTTCTGGAAATAGATAGCCTTCAAGGCTTGGGGCTTCAATATTAAATGAATCAAGAATTTGCTTGTCTTTTGATATCTGGAGAAATCTTTCGAGTTTTACTAAGCCGAGAATTTCAAGTTTTTTACCTATCTCAAGGAGGCTGTCCCCCTCATTAACAGTAAGATTATACTCTGTAACCTCCCCCTTCAAAAGCTTCTGAAATACCTGCCATGGGGTAAGCCTTCCTTTTAAGAGGTAAAAACCAGCCCTTATCTTCCTATCTAATCCTTGTATCTTGCCTATTATTAAAAAAATACCCTTATTCTTAATAAGACCAGCTTCCTCTAAGATGGCAAGAGCCTGTTTATAGCTATACCCAGCAGGTATCTCTACTTCTATCTGAGAGTCATCTGAAGCAACAGGTGCTAATAACTGGATGCTTAAATAAGCGAAAGTGATGATAAGCAATAAAAAGCCTGAGAGTAATAATTTAGTCTTCATAAGTTCAGCCAGTTTTTAATTATAACATTTAAGTCTGAAAATGCTCTTAACCTTATCATGGGCGCTTTTTTCGCCCTTTACTATTGGACATAACCAAATAAGCACAAAAAATGCATTCCTTTTCAAAAAGCAGGCATGGATGCCCTAAAACCATGTGCCCTGAAACACCTCGGACATACAATACAGCAATCCCTGCTTGAATATTTTTATGCAGCACGGACTATGCAACCGAAAGATAGAGATAGAAAATTGTCATAACGAGGCAAAGCCGAAGAAAAGTAAGTGTTATTTGACACTCTGACACTATAAAATGTTTGAGGGTATTTATGCCTGATAAACAAATTTCAATTGTGGTTTAGGGGTAAATCAACTGACTCGAATTTTCTAATGTCTTTTCTGGTTGTTATTTGCTACAGCAAGATATATAGATAAAAAACAGGCGGTAAGCAATAATGCCTGCCGCCTGTTTTCAAGTTTATAGAGAGAATGTTTTTAATACATATCGCCCATGCCGCCGCCGGGCATTGCGGGCATCTTCTTATCCTCTTCGGGGATTTCTGTTACCATCACTTCAGTTGTGAGCATAAGCCCTGCTACAGAAGAAGCATTGAGGAGCGCCCAGCGCGTGACTTTTGTAGGATCAATAATACCGGCCTTGAGCATGTCTGCATATTCTTCCTTGTAAGCGTCAAACCCAAAATTAATATCAGCAGATTCCTTTACCTTCTCTACGATAATAGAGCTTTCCATTCCTGCATTGAATATTATCTGCCTGATTGGCTCTTCAAGCGCCCTTTTGACTATCTTGACGCCTATTTTAAGGTCATGTTCCAGATTAAGATTATCAAGCGCTTCAATACACCTAAGCAGAGCAACTCCGCCGCCTGGGACAATGCCTTCTTCAACAGCCGCCCTTGTGGCGTTAAGCGCATCTTCAACTCTTGCTTTCTTTTCCTTCATTTCAGACTCCGTGGCCGCTCCAACATTAATTACTGCAACGCCGCCTACCAGTTTTGCGAGTCTTTCTTGGAGTTTCTCCCTATCATAGTCTGAGGTTGTCTCATCAATTTGAGCCTTAATCTGCCTGACTCTACCTTGTATTGCTGAATGATCCCCTGCGCCTTCAACAATAGTGGTATTTTCCTTCTCTATATTTATTTTTTTAGCCCTTCCTAAATCTGCGAGTTTAACATTTTCAAGTTTAAGCCCGAGGTCCTCTGATATTACCGTTCCACCTGTTAGGATGGCGATATCCTCAAGCATTGCCTTTCTTCTATCTCCAAATCCAGGGGCTTTAACAGCGCATACCTGAAGGGTTCCGCGAAGCTTATTAACTACGAGGGTAGCGAGGGCTTCACCTTCAACATCTTCTGATAAAATCATGAGGGGTTTGCCCATCTTGGCAATCTGCTCTAAAATTGGGAGCAGGTCTTTCATGCTTGAAATCTTTTTGTCATGGATAAGCAAAAATGCATCATCCAATACGCATTGCATCCTCTCCGAGTCGGTTATAAAATATGGAGAGATATACCCCCTGTCAAACTGCATTCCCTCGACTATCTCAAGCGTGGTGGCCATGCTTTTAGCCTCTTCAACAGTTATAACGCCGTCCTTGCCGACCTTCTCCATTGCCTCTGCTATAAGCTCGCCGATTGAAGGGTCATTATTAGCGGATATAGTGCCGACTTGAGCTATTTCCTTCTTTTCTGCTACAGGTTTGCTCATTTTCTTAAGTTCTTCGACCACAACTTCTACAGCTTTGTCAACGCCTCTCTTTATATCAATAGCATTTGCGCCCGCTGTCACATACTTCATTCCTTCTTTATAGATCGAATAAGCTAAAACAGTAGCCGTTGTTGTGCCGTCTCCTGCAACATCCGAAGTCTTGGAGGCGACTTCCCTCAATAGCTGTGCGCCCATGTTCTGATAAGGGTCTTTTAATTCAACCTCTTTTGCAACGGTTACCCCGTCCTTTGTAATATTTGGAGCGCCAAACTTCCTGTCAATTATTACATTCCTGCCTCTTGGTCCAAGTGTTGCCTTCACAGCATCTGTGAGTATCGTAATGCCTTTTAAAATGGACTGCCTCGCATCTTCATCAAATAAAAGCTGTTTTGCTGACATATTCTAATCTTCCTCCTTCTTATTGAATGATACCCAAAATATCTTCTTCTTTAATTATCAGGTATTCCACATCATTATGCTTAATCTTTGCGCCTGAATACTTCTCAAAAAGCACCACATCGCCTACCTTTAGTTCTTTAACTTCTGAACCGACAGCCTCAACAACCCCTTTTTGAGGCTTTTCTTTTGCCACATCAGGCACATAAAGCCCGCCAGCGGTTTTCTCGATTTCCTCATCAGAGTATTTGACAACTACTCTTTCCTTAAGTGGTTTAATTTTCATTTACTTTACCTCCCTTTTTGCATTTTTTATTAGCACTCACACTTAATGAGTGCTAATATAACCTTAAACTCGAATCGCAGGCAAATATAGATATAGAAAAATATTGACATTTTTTATCAAATAATGATTTATTATAAATTATTATGGCTGTCTTTGCATTTTAGTTGATTATTATTTAGAGCCTGTTTATAAATTGTATGAAAATCTTTCTGTCATTTCGAACGGAGTGAGAAATCT
>JBBIIV010000112.1:0-5349 GCA_037446295.1 Nitrospirota bacterium | reverse complement strand
ATTCCGAACACCAAACGAGTGTGAGGAATCTTTAAGTTAAACGATTAGATTTCTCGCTCTGCTCGAAATGACAACTTTCCATCTCTATTTTTCGGTATTGACAAGAGTGATTTTTAATAGTATAAATATAATAACAACTATAAGAAGGAGGGGCAAATGGGTTACTACATTATTTTAACCAGTTTAACGGATGAGGGCAGAAAGACAATCAAGGATAATCCTGAGAGATTATTTGAGGTCAACAAGGAACTGGAAGCAATGGGCGTCAAAGTGAAACAGCAATTTGCTGTTTTAGGTCCCTATGATTTTGTAAACATTATTGAAGCCCCGGACAATGAAACGGTCATGAAAATGTCAGTTGCGCTTGGCGCAAGAGGCTCGCTGCATTTACTGTCTCTACCAGCCATACCTGTAGAACAAGTTGTTAAAGCATTAAAGTAGTATTACATCATCCTCAAGACTTAAATAATTTTTTTCCCTGAAAAGCCCCTTCATTATAATAAAGGGGCTTTTATTTTTAGCCTATCTCGTGATTACTTGATTAACCCTGAAACTGCAATTGCAGTTTCAGGGTTAATTGGCATTTCAGCAAAGCCCATCATTTATAGGGAGTAAGTGATGAGCCAGTGGCCTTTGGATTTCAAACTCAATTTTGGCATGGCGGATTTTTAATTGCAAAGGTAATTAAAGCTCTTAAACAGAATTTGTCTGCACAATATCTTGAAAATCCACTTTATCAACCGGACCGAGAGCAGCGATGCTTATCTTGCCATTGTTCAAAAGGGAAGACGACAGCTCTTTTGCCTGTTTGAGAGTAACTTTCTCTATTTCATGCATTGTTTCTTTAATAGGAATATATCTGCCAAAGTATATCTCCTGACTGGCGATGCTCTGCATTCTGCTGCTTGTTGATTCCATACCCAGAACGATATTGCCCATAAGCTGATCCTTTGTCCTTCTTAACTCCTCATCGGTAATAGAGTCTGAAAGACGGAGCATTTCCTTAACGATAAGTTCTATTACAACCTTTAGATTCTTTTTATCCGTTCCTGCATATACAGCCCAACAACCAGCGTCTTTATAAGATGAGAGAAAAGAGAAGATAGAATATGCATAGCCTTTTTTTTCCCTTATCTCTTGAAAAAGCCTTGAGCTCACACTTGCGCCTAATATCGAATTAAGCAGAGCCAGCTTATGCCTGTCAAGAGAGGTGGAAGGCAGGCCATCCACGCCGAGACAGATATGCACCTCGGAGAGGTCTTTGGCAATCACGGCGGTTCTCCCTTCAAAAAATGGCTGAGGGAAAAGATCTGGCTCTGACGCCCGTCTGAGAGAACCAAGGTATCGGTTAAGCAGATTTATAACTCGAACAGGTTCAAAATTTCCTGCACATGCGATTACCGTATCGGAAGTCCCGTAATATTTTCTGATATGATTAACAAGGTCATCTCGTGTAAATGCCTTGATAGTTTCTCTTTTGCCCAAAACAGGCTGCCCAAGCCCCCTTTCTCCCCAGATCGTTTTGCTGAAGATATCATGTATATAATCATCAGGTGTATCTTCAATGAGCTTTATTTCTTCTTTTATAACGCCCTTTTCCTTCTCAATGTCATCCTCCAAAAGGGTTGAGTGCATAAAGATATCCGTGAGCAATTCTATGCCCCTGTCCACAAATTCATCAAGAACCTTCACATAAAAAACCGTATTTTCTCTTGATGTAAAGGCATTCAACTCCCCTCCCATTGAGTCTATTTCTACGGCAATATCTCTTGAAGAGCGCTTTTTTGTGCCTTTGAAAAACATGTGTTCAAGGAAATGAGATACACCGTTTTTTTCAGGGGTCTCATTTCTTGAACCGACCTTAATGCAGATGCCTACAATAACCGAACGAAAATTCCTCAGCTGCTCCATAACTACAGGTATGCCGTTGTCGAGATTTCTTTTTGTAAACATAATTTATAGCAATTTATAGCAGTCTTTATTGATTAATTAAATTTAAAAAGCTCTGATCCGTGTTAATTTAAATTTCTTTCCAAGTTGAGCGACCCTTCGATTCTCATCATCCGTTGGCTTGATTAAAGATTCCAGTTCCTTTTGTATTTTTATTTCTTAGAAATTGCAAAGAAAAATTTCATATGTACTGTCGGTAGTGTCCGGTAAACAACTTGAAGTATTGATAATACAATATTTTTATTGGTCATGTTTAAAAAGGTTTTTGAAGTCATTCCCGCGAAGCTTGTAATCGGGGAGCAAGAATCCAGCAAATCATTATTATTACTGGATTCCCGTTTACAAAGGAATGACAGACCATAATATTATTACATTTTTTACAGGACACTACTGATATACTGTAATTAATAGAAAAATACCGGACGACTTTAATGGTGAAAGGTCTTTATTTGACGGAAAACTCAAACGATGGGGTAGACAAACAAGGTCATCTTTTTCTTAAAGTCTCTTTTCTGCTAAGCCTTATCCTGCCCTGTCCATCTACTTCAATAACCTTTACTAAAACCTCGTCGCCGACATTTATCTCATCAGTAACCTTAGCTATTCTCTTTTCAGAAATCTGGGATATATGAAGCAGTCCTTCGACGCCGGGTATAATCTCGACGAAAGCACCAAAATCCATAATCCTCTTAACTTTTCCAGTATAAATTTTGCCTACTTCCGCTTCCTCAACGATTCCGCTGATTATATCAATCGCCTTTCGAGCTGATTCTTCATTTGATGAGGCTATATTTATCAAGCCCGTATCATCGATATCTATCTTAACCCCGGTTTGTTCAATGATTCCTCTGATGACCTTTCCGCCTGTGCCTATGACATCTTTTATTTTATCCTGTTTAATTTTCATAGAGAAAATTCTTGGTGCGAACAGAGAAAGTTCTTTTTTGGGCGCAGGCAAAGCCTCCAGAATCTTGCCTAATATAAAAAGCCTTCCCCTTTTTGCTTTATCAAGGGCGTCCTTTAAAATCTCATGGCTTATGCCGACTATCTTGGAATCCATCTGAAAGGCTGTTATCCCTTTTTCTGTTCCTGTTACCTTAAAATCCATGTCTCCAAGATGATCTTCCAGCCCAAGGATGTCAGTCAAGACAACTACCTTTTCACCGCTTTTAATTAGTCCCATAGCTATACCAGCCACTGGCGCTTTAATAGGAACCCCTGCATCCATCAATGAGAGAGTCGCCCCGCAAACAGTAGCCATCGAAGATGAACCGTTTGATTCAAGGATATCCGATACAATCCTTATAGTATAAGGGAAGGTTTCTTTTGGTGGAATTACACACTTCAAAGCCCTCTCAGCAAGAGAGCCATGCCCGATTTCCCTTCTGCCAGGGGAGCGGAGAGGTTTCACCTCTCCCACGCTGAATGGTGGGAAATTATAGTGAAGCATAAATGTTTTGAATGTTTCTCCATCAAGCGAGTCAATCTTTTGTTCATCAGCGGCTGTTCCAAGGGTTGTAACAGCAAGAGCCTGTGTTTCCCCCCTGATGAAGAGCGACGAACCGTGAGCTCTGGGGAGAATCCCGGTAAAACAAGATATATTTCTAACCTCATCAGGGCTTCTACCGTCTGCTCTTTTGTTTTCGAGCAATATCATATTACGGACGACTTCTTTTTCATACTCTTCAAAGAAGTTTGTTATCTGCCTTGTTAAATCATCTCCTGACTGGGCAGCATACTTAATCCCATATTCAGGCGTGTTAAAGTGACCTAATGCATCCTGAAAAATAGAATCCAGCGATTCCTGCCTTCTTAATTTATCAGGAATTCTGATTGCTTCCTGCACTTCTAAAGAGATGTAATTAACCAACTCCTGTTTCAGTTCAAGATTTTCAACGGGAGAATATACATCCCTCTTTTTTCGCTCAACCAATGACCTAAGTTCATTTTGCAGCGCTATGGTCTTTTGAATCTCGTGCTGAGCGTAAATGACAGCTTCAAGCAGGGACTCTTCTGATACCTCCTGTCCGCCGCCCTCTACCATTATCACAGCATCTTGAGTGCCTGCCACAACAATATTTAGATCAAGCTCATTGCTTAAGGACTGATCAGGATTGACTGTTAAAGAGCCGTCTTTCATGCCTATTCTGACTGCCCCAACGGGTCCGTTAAAGGGGATATTGGAGATATGAATTGCAGCGGATATGCTGATAATACCTAGCACATCGGAGATATTCTCCTCACCGTATGATAGGACTGAAACAATTCCTTGTGTTTCGTAAAAAAAACCCTTAGGGAAAAGGGGCCTAATAGGCCTGTCTATTAAGCGGGATGTCAGTATTTCCTTCTCTGAAGGCTTGCCTTCTCTTTTAAAAAAACCACCTGGAATCTTGCCGGCTGAATATGTTTTTTCTTGATAATCAACGGTAAGGGGGAAAAAATTAAGTCCTTCCTTTGCTTTTTTATCTGCGACTACCGTAGCAAGGACTACGGTATCGCCATACTTGATAACCACGGCGCCATCAGATTGCCTTGCCATCTGTCCTGTTTCTATAATAAGTTGCTTCCCTGCTACCTCAAGTTCAACTTTTGTCATTTAGATTATCGTCCTTTTGAGATATCCTGCTGCATGAAGCAGGATTACTTCCTTATATTGAGCTTCTCGATGAGAGTTTCATAACGGTTCCTGTCATAGCTTTTTAAATAGCTGAGAAGTCTTTTTCTCTGAGCAACAAGTTTTAACAACCCCCTTCTCGAATGATGATCCTTAGTATGGGTTTTGAAATGCTCGGTAAGGGAAGTTATCCTTTTTGTTAAAAGCGCAATTTGCACCTCAGGCGAACCTGTATCATTCTGATGGATCTTGTAAGTTCCTATGATATCCTTTTTTTCTGTTAAGCTTAGCGCCATTACTTCACCACCTTTCCAAATTATGATTAATTACTCAAATATCTTAAACGCGCTGCACAGCAAGCCGCGACTAATTGCGCAGAGAAAACCATATTGCATATTTGTTTTGAAAAACGCTTCTGAAAAATATGTCAGCCCGTATTAGGTTATCATATATCCTAATTGTCTGTAAAGGACGCCTCCAAACAGTAGCGACAAGTACCTGTTATTCTAAGCTAAGAATGACCCTTTTTTATAGCTGGATTTGGGACTAACCGAAAAATATAGATAGAAAACGCTATTCTCTTACCCTCTGGCAAGGGGGTGTTGTGGTAACCTTTTTGGTTATTATTCACTTCGCCCTAACTCCACAAGGGAGGAGGTTCTTTTAGAGACTTCTATCCCTTTAGTCGGGCATCCAGACATAAGGGATTGGATTCCCACTTTCGTGGGAAACCCTGGATTCCTGCTCCCCGATTACGACCTTCGAGGACAAGCTCCGCAGGAATG
>JBBIIV010000111.1:0-5389 GCA_037446295.1 Nitrospirota bacterium | reverse complement strand
ACCTGCAACATCGTTCTGGCGCCAATCCTTGTTATCTCCGCTAATGGCATCGCTTGCTTGAATTCCTCCACTCCTGCTTCAATGACTTATCTTGCTTTCTTTGTTATACTCTTTCTCATGGGTATAGTTCTCCTTCCTCCCTTTTAGGGAGTTGTTTAAACCTTTGAGAATTATACCCTGTTTCATATTTACAGAATTCATTTTACACTATCAGAGCTCTCTCCCTTTTCAGTGGTTTAATATCCACCGGTCTTTTTCTTGGGCGCTTCCTTCGGCGCCTCCTTTGCAGGAGCATCCGCCTTCTTGCCGAGCGACTTGATGTAAGCAACCATGTCCTTCATCATGTCGGACTTCGCATCAATAGCCTTGCCTTTGTTCGCATTCTCGATGCAGAAATTCACTGCCTCTTCAAGGCTCTTCTGGGTTTTCCCCATGATCTTGAACTCTTTCTTTTCGCCGGCCTTCTCTAAGCCCTTTCCACCTGGATGGCATTCATTGCATGCTTTCTGTCCTCCGAACGCCTTCGGGTCATTAAAAAGGGTTTTCCCCCGTTCCTCAGGGAGATGTTTCATCGCAAAGGCACTGGAGAACAGCAATCCGAGCGCTACCATAGACAGAAGTGTTATCATCAAAACCTTCATGCTTTTCACCTCCTTTCCTGTTGTTGAATAACCTGAAAAAATCTTACTACAAGCAAGTCCATTTTGCAACTGAATTTTAATCATACCCCAAGAAATGCTCCCACTTGATCTTTTCTCTATCGAGTTTCAATTCGTCGGATAAAATGGATTTTAATGCCTCGACCATCTTCGGTGGTCCACAGATATAAAAAACCCTTTCCTTATAGTCGGGTATCTCTTCCCTCACCATTACGCTATTGATAGGTCCTGTTCTTCCTTTCCAACGGTTTTCGTCTAAAGACGACGTTAAGGTATGAATGACTTTCAGCCTTTTATTTTCTGCTTGCATCCGAGAAAAATCTTCGCGGAAAGGTATATCGTTTTCTGTGGAATTGCCGTAAAGTAAAATTATATCGGTTGAGAGCTTTTTATCGCAAGAGAACTTACACATGCTCCTTATGGCGGTGATACCTATTCCACCGGATAGAAAGGCAATCTTTTCATATTCGCCTTCAAAGGTAAAAAACCCGAAAGGGAGCCGGATTCGAGCCCAGTCGTTTATTGTCAGTCGGTTCAACGCCTGCGAGAACTCGCTGCTCGTTATCCGTTTGGTGAATTCTATGTAACCTTTCTCTGAGGGAGAGTTTGAAAAGGAGAAATGTTTTGTCGCATCCCGTTCGTTTATCTTGATGGTCAACACGAAATACTGCCCGGGGTTAAACTCTGCATCCTCAGGGGCGTAGAACCTGAAACTCTTTACATCCTGAGTCCTCTGAATTATCTCTATTACCCTTGTTTCAAACTCTTTTATCTCCATTCTATTTCGCATCCCCTTCAATACAGTAATAAAAGTTTGCAAGGTCATATTTATTCCAGATATCGCACAATCCACAGTTGCATCCCGATTTTTGTTTTTGTGAGCTGCTTTTGCCCCTGGCACAAAATAATAACTCTCCTTTAACGCCTGGATATGTAGGGCATACCCCACAGAATTTAATACATATGTTTTCATTTTCAAAGTTGTCTTCAACCTTTGGCATATAATTTACCCCCTGTCTTGCAAAGAGATAGATATTCATTCTTATATTGACTTCCGCCTTTGTAACGATCTACCGCATGTTGGGCATATATCAATCTTCTCCAGCTTCTTCAAATATTCAAGTACCGTAGCTACAAAGGCAGCATGACTCCATGTAAGTGGGGCAACTGAAAGGGGTTGATTTGAAAATGGATGAACTTGCTCTGCCAAAACACCAGAGGGTAAAGCCCTTGAAGCAACCCATTCAAGAATTGTATGTGCCTCCTGTAGTTCTTTAATATCCTTTGCCTTGGCTATATACCATTGTGCAAGCCAGAGAGTGCATATAAACCACGGATTGCCTGGCACTTTCTGAACATCCTCCGTCACTTTGTGATAGCTATCTCCTTCATACCTCGCTATCCCCCTTACCTCGGTTTTTACATGGAGACGTTCTCTCACAACATTCATGGTATTAACAACCCTCTCATCATCCGGTTCAAATACACTAAAATAAAATGGCGCATAAATACTGGCATCAATAGTAATGTCTAAGTCAAAGGAGCCATCCTTTTTAGGGATTATCGTCTTCAGAAACCTCTTATATTCACGGCTGTAAAGGTATTTGTCCATTGCTGCCTTCACCTCTTCTGCCGCTCTTCTGTATATCTTGCTCCTCTTGATATCCCCGAAGAAACCGGTAAAATTCTCTGCTGCCTTAAGTCCTGCATATACTGCAGATGCCGTAAATGTATGGATCCCCAGGTTTTCCTCCCAGAGGTCATAAGATGGGAGGGGGAGCCCTGTTTCATTATCTCTATAGGATGCGAGAAAGTCTCCGCACCTCTTCACGAGATTTTCATACTGGTCAACTGCGAACTCTATGTCCCTGTACTTATCGAAATGATACCACAATGCCCAGAGGATAAGTCCTATTCCATCTTCCTGTATAGGAAGACTCTTTTCATAATTAATTATCCATGGATGCCATGAACTGCCCAGAGAACCATCAGGATTGTATTTGTGAAGGAAATAGCCTACTGATTCCTTGCCACTGCTCATTATGTTTAAACAAAAATCAAAAAACCTCCTTGTTAAACCATGATAACCTGCAAGATCAAGGGCATAAGCTGTAAATGCGCCGTCCCGGGGCCACATATAACTGTATGTATCTCTTGCGAAATGTTGAACATCCGAATCATTGCCTGCTATAATGGCTCCGCCTGAATCTATATTTGTTCTCAATATGAGTAAGCTCCTCTTAAAAAGTTGCACGATATTTTCTGGTAATACTGATAGATCAATATCTTCTTTATTTACCCATGCCTTCCAATAATTTTCTGTTCTCTTTATGAAATACTCAATGCCATGTCCTGAGATAATCTTATTGAGATGGCTAACTTCAGCATAACTTTTACCTGCACATATCCAGTAATATAAAGTCTGTTCTCCTCCTGACGGTATATTTACAGTAAATGAAAGCGTAGAGTCGACAGAGCCTTGAGATATCGGGGCTTTCTCAAGTATTCCGTCCTCTGCATCACGCCATGTCCCTTCAAGACCATGAAACTCTTTTATTCCTGTGGCATACTGGTCGATTCCCTGCCTGTTTCCTCTCATCCCGCTCATCAGGAAATAACGCTTGCCTTTGTAATGGATTATTGCCTTTTCGTCAGGGTCATAATAGGCAGTATCGCCTGTCGGGGATTCGAGTATATGGAAGTCGTGGTGAAAAAAGAGGCGGAATTCCCTCTCCCTGTCAGAGAGGTTTTTCAGGACGATCTTTTTTATATAGATATTCTCCCGGTAATCGACGAGGTCGTTACAATGAAGGGTTATATCGAGTTCTTTGTTGAATGCGGTAACATGGGTTAAGAGGCTTTCATAGGTATATTCAAGCTTAAGATTCCATTCCCTGTTGACCCACGCAAACTTATTGTCTGCCCATATGCCGAATCTGAATTTATGGCCGTCTGTATGGTTTTCTTTGCCTACGCATGGATAATAAATATCCCTGATGCAGTAGTCTCCATCAAATGTGACAAGAAAAATTCCGTTTCCTATAGGTATGTCGCGCGGCACAAAATCCTCTACTTAATATCTTCCAGTTTACAGCAAACATCTTCCTCAATTTGTTTTCCCTGCTGCAGTTCCTTATAAACCTGATATGCCTTCAAAGCCCACTGCTCGCCGGGACAGCCTCCCTCTGTCATGGCTACATTTAGAAACTCAAGCAATTCATCCTGTGTAATGCCTTTCTGATACGCCATTTTCGTATAAGCCTTTATGCACGGCTCACATTTTGTAACAACGACAATGGATAGCGCTGCGAGTATCTTGTATTTTGCAGGCACTGCAGCATCCCTGAATGTCTCCTCCCTCATCCTCACAAGACCACCCGTAACCTTCGGGCTTAACCTCCTTAGTTCTGCATAGAGATTTTCAGCCATTGTTTTATCCTCCTTTAAAGGGTATTTAAAAATGCAATTATGTTCTGCACATCCTCATCGGGCAGATACGAAAATGAAGGCATATCTCTATACGGATTTCTTATCTGTTCAGCTATATTTTCGGGTGTCGAGGGTTTTTTGCTGACTGGAAGTAAAGGGTTTTTCATAATGTCTTTATGTCCTGGACCAACTCCCCGTTCTGTGCTGTAAGCTTCATGGCAGAAATAGCATTTAGACTCAAACAGCTCTTTTCCTTTTCTGATGCTTTCTGGGTCGGTCCTGACAGTCAGCGTATCTACGGTGACAATTTTTTCGACAGGAGTTTCAATGCCTAATTTGGTTATGAGTAAATAGTAACCGCTGGAAGTCGCTATCATGCCTAACGAAATCAATGCTATTAAAATACCGATTGTTTTTACCTGACCGTAAAACTGCCTGTAAATCCTGACAAAAGAGACCTTCAACAAAAGAAGTATAATAACGGTGAGGGCAAATATACTATGAAATGTAGCCCTTGAAGATGGCTCAGCCTTTGTATTTAAAATAAAATCGAGACAAAAATAGGCTATGATAAAATACAACAAAAAAAATATCTTTCCGTTTAATCTATGAAGTTTTTTGAGTCTTTCAATATCAAATCTCTTTTCTGTTCTTCCAAATACCTCAAACATAGTAAACATCGCAAAAAGTGTCAGAACAAATAAAGGTATAGACAATAAAGCCTTAATTAGAAATATTGGCATTCGATCTCCTTATATAAAATGGGGAGACTTAATGCCTCCCCATTCCTTGTGTTTAACATCCCTCGATTGCTTTTTTCTTCTTTGGAGCTTTTGCTGGAGCCTTTCCCGTCAGTGATTTAATATATGCAACAATATCGGCCATCTCAGGACCCTTTGCATCAATAGCCTTTCCTTTATTAGCCATCTCGATGCAGAAATTTACTGCTTCTTCAATGCTCTTTTGGGTCTTGCCCATGATCTTAAACTCTTTCTTTTCGGCTGCCTTCTCTAATCCCTTCCCACCAGGATGGCATGAATTACAGGATTTTCCTGCTGTGCCTCCAGCGAATTTCACATCATTAAAAAGAGCCTTGCCGCGCTCCTCTGGCAGATGTTTTGCTGCAAAAGCTCCAGAAAAAAGCAAGCTAATCGCTACCATTAACAATAATGCTATCTTTAACGCCTTCATCTCTTCTCACCTCCTTTCTTTCTCGACTCCCTTATCAGACCGGCCTCTCGTGCCGGATATTGTCCCTTCCTTTAGTTGAAGTAGGAAGGACTCTCTGCCACATATTTTAA
>JBBIIV010000110.1:0-5451 GCA_037446295.1 Nitrospirota bacterium | reverse complement strand
TATGCTGATTGGATGTGCATCAGTCATAGGCAGGACGGCGGGAGAGATAGTAGATGACTCGTCAATCACAAGCGCTATAAACCTTGAGATAATAAAATCTCCAGAGCTTAAGTATTTAAAGATCAATGTTGATTCTTTCAGGGGGCATGTAACACTGACAGGCGCAGTTCCGAGCAAAAACGCAGAGCTCAAATTACTGGAAATCGCTAAGGGGGTAAGGGGAGTCAAAAGCGTTAAGAGCAATCTTATGATTGAAAAATAAAGACAGCCTTAATTTTTTAAAATATTTTTTATAAAATGGTATAATACTGGAATGGAAATATATAAAGAGATAAGGGCTTTTTACATCAAACTTCAACGTCCTATTGCAGTGGATCGCAAAAAAATGATACAAGCGCTCTGGAACCTTTCTAAAGAAGTTCATATCTGCTCAATCGATGTCAAGAATGACGAGATTCTTATTCATTCAAAGATTGAATTTTCTCCAGAAAGCTGGGATGTCTCTCTGAGATATCTCAAATATGTTATGTTGCTTTTCAAGAAAAAATATGGATATATTATATTGAGGAAGATTTCAGCTTTCCCTGATGGCTTGAAGACCGACCTTGAAAGCTATAAGGTTACCAAGAGAGGCATATATAATGCCGATATTCCGGGTTCTAAAAGCTTTATCGATGATATACTAAGATTTTCGGGAAGAAACAAAAGTCTCCAACTAATTGACCCCATTAAAGATGTCAAGGCTTCGATAGAAGATTCTAATAAACAAACAGAAAACGAGGAGCTTTGAGATAGAATCCAAGTTTCTCTCCAAAAAAAATATTCCACCCCTTGAAAGACTTATCTTTGCTTTAGATGTACCGAGCGAGCAAGAGGCGCGAGCTCTTGTAAACAAACTTGGAGATGCCATCTGCTTTTATAAGCTTGGACTTGAGCTGTTTATGTCGGGAAGCTATTTTAGCTTATTGGAATGGCTTATTCATGAAAAGGGGAAGAGAGTATTCGCAGACCTTAAATTTTTTGATGTGCCGAAGACGATTAGCTCTGCCATAAGACAACTTCATGGGAGGGGTATTACCTTTACAACTGTCCATGGCAATGATGCAATTTTGGAGGCAGCTGTCAGAGACAAAGGCGATATTAAAATACTCGCCGTTACTATACTCACAAGTCTTGACCAGAAAGATATCGAAGACCTCGGTTTCAATGTAAATATTAAGAAACTTGTCCTTTCCCGCGCAAGGAGAGCACTCGAGATTGGTTGTGACGGAGTGATATCTTCAGGACTCGAAGCGTATGAATTGAGAGAGTCGCTGGGGGAAAAACTTCTCATTATAACACCCGGAATTAGGCCTGTTCTAAATAAAGCGGCTGATGATCAAAAGCGAACAGTGGATATCGAGGAAGCCTTTTATAACGGCGCTGACTATATAGTGGTTGGCAGACCCATTAAAACAGCGCCTGATCCAGCTTACGCTGCAGAAGCAATACAGCAAAGGATATCAAGGCTTTTTACGGCTGCAGATTAACCTGCCTGAAACCTGCCCACAATATATTCGATAAAAAATGGAACATAATGCAAGGCAGTAGATTTTTTGTTTTCATGTATATAAGTCCGAGCACAATTGATGGGAAGAAGGTCAGCAGAGAATAGATATCAGTATATATAACAAAGACTGGCAGATGCGCAAAAGAAAATAATAGACTCGTTACTAAAACGGCTTTGCAGTTATTGCCTATGCTGTGCTGGAGAAATCCTCTGAAAAAAATTTCCTCAGGTATCGCGACTGCAATTAGCTGAAAAATAATAAATTTAATGTTTGGCATCTCAAAAGCCCGTTCAGCATACATTTCAATCAAGGTATATGGCAGAAGAACTGATAGACAAACACAGAGTCCGGTAATAATGTGAGTTCTCGAAAAAGTGAAATTTATTCTGGAGCCTGCCATAATCGGCAGCAGAACTAAAAAAGCAGGGATAAGATAATCAAGGACTTTTTGAGGCTCAAAAAAAGAGAGGCAGTTTAAAGTAAAGACGAGGATATATGCTAAAACAGCCTTGTATTTCAAGTGCCTTTCTGGTTTAACAACCTGTAAAACGAAGATTTATATTTATCTGAATGAAAAGGCTGCATCCTTAGTATCTTCAGGTGTGGAAACCTATTTGAAATTGCATCCTCATTAACCCTCTGGTCATAACCTAGAGCTACCACATCGGGCTTGATTTCATCCAGTATTTTGAGGATATCCTCATCATAATTCCCCAATATGACCAGGTCGGCAAGTTTAGAGTCCTGAACATTTTTTTTTCTTATTTCTTCATTGTGATTAGGAAGGAATCCCTTTATTCTTCTGACCGTCTCATCACGGGCTACTATCACTATGAGCAGGCTCCCAAGCGATTTGGCTTGCGCAAGAAAGTCAATATGACCAGGGTGAAAATGGTCAAATGTTCCAGCGCAAACTATCCGTTTATCCATAACATAATGATAATAGAAAGTGTGTAAATTTACAATAAACGCTTAAAGGCAGAAAATAATAATCCTACATATTTCCCCGCGTAGGCAGGGTTATCAGGAGGGAAAATAAATTTGATTATTGTTTCAACCCCACCCTATCTCAAAGGGGAATGGTTATTAAATCCTTCCCCCGCTATTATTATGGAAATAAATATGGGCTCTAAATTCTTATTTCCAATCCATCCTCTTTTTACTATGAGCCTGAAATTACAGTTAGAACTATCTTACTGCCCCTTTAAGTCTGAAGTGCAATTCGGGCAGCGAACAGCCTTAATTGGTATATTGGAAAAGCAGTAAGGGCATTCTTTGGTTGTAGGCGCCTGAGGTGCTGGAGCTTCTTTTTCCCTTCTCAGCCTATTGATATTTTTTACGAGTAAAAAAACTGAAAATGCTACTATTAAAAAGCTTATAATAGTATTGATAAACACTCCATAATTAAGTGTGACAGCTCCAGCCTTTTTTGCATCTGCAAGGGTTGCATAAGGCGGGGCTACAGAGCCTTCTTTCAAAGTAAGGAAAAGATTGGTGAAATCAACACTGCCGAGAATTAATCCGATAGGGGGCATAATGACATCTGCCACGAGAGAATTAACTATCGAGCCAAAAGCCGCTCCTATTATAATGCCGACAGCCATGTCCATCACATTTCCTTTTACGGCGAACTCCTTGAATTCCTTAAGCATTGATAATCTCCTTTCGTTTTTGGTGTTAGTTTTTAAAACAATGTTCTGAATCTAAATACAAGTTTTTACTCTATCGCCTGTTATTTTTAGAAAATTCTTCCGGCATTTTAGTTTTTCTGCGGTTAGCCCGTAGTCAATTTTAATTTCTTTTTGCCTTCCATCGCCTTTCCATAAGGCGAGATATTTCTTAAATCTTTAATAATCTGTTTGGTGACCTCAATAACTGAGTCAATTTCATCTGCAGTGTTATAACGGCTTAAAGAAAACCTTATGGAACCATGAATGGCGGTAAAAGGGATGCCCATAGCCCTAAGGACATGGCTTGGCTCTAAAGAACCTGATGTGCAGGCAGAGCCGGATGACGCGCAAATCCCGTGATCATCGAGTCTGAGCAATATTGCCTCTCCTTCTATAAATTCAAAACTGATATTTGTTGTATTCGGAAGACGGTTATCTCTATCCCCATTTACTCTGCAGTCAGGACAGTTTTTGAGAAGCGCATTTTCCAATTTATCCCTGAGCATGGCAACATTTTTTAATTCGAACTCAAGAGAATTTTTTGCCAACTCGCAGGCTTTCCCTAAGGCTATAATAGAAGCCACATTTTCAGTTCCTGCTCTTCTGCCATCTTCTTGATGCCCGCCTATAATATAAGGATTGAAACGGGTGCCTTTTCTTACATAAAGAACACCGATGCCTTTTGGTGCATGGATTTTATGGCCAGAAATAGAGAGCATATCGACAGGCAGGTCTTTAACATTTAAAGGAAGTTTGCCGGCAACCTGAACGGCATCCGTGTGAAAAAGAATGTTTCTTTCTTTGAGTGCATCAGCTATTTTTTTGATCGGGAAAACGACCCCTGTTTCGTTATTTGCATACATTATAGAAACTATCGCTGTTTCATCATCGAGCGACTTATAAAACGATTCCATATCAAGCCTGCCAAGGCTGTCTACCGGCAGGTATGTAGTGCGGAAGCCTTTTCTTGAGAGGCGCTTGCATAAACTCAAAACAGCTGGATGTTCTACTTTTGTGGTTATTAAGTGTCTTTTTTGGGGATAAGATTCTAGAGCGCTTATTATCGCTGTGTTGTCGCTTTCTGTGCCGCAACTAGTAAATATGATTTCATCAGGGTCTGCTCCTATAAGTTCCCCTGCTTTGCTTCTTGCTTCTTCTATTTTCCGGTGAATCTGCCCGCCAAAGGTATGCATACTTGATGGATTCCCATACAATTCTGTTAGATATGGCATCATCGCCTCATATACCTCCGGGGCAATAGCGGTAGTAGCATTATTATCAAGATATATGGTTTTCATACAGCCTCTACCGTTATATCACTGCTGACAAGTTCTCTTAACTTATTCTCAATGCCTTTTATAGTTACATCTCCCATAGGACAACTAAGGCACATTGCCCTGAGGGCAACGGTAACCTTGCTCCCTTCAATATCGATAAGTTCTATATCTCCGTCGTCTGACTGAAGCTTTGGTCTAATCTCCCTTTCTATTATGTCTTGAATCAGGGCTATTTTTTGGAGATTGGTCAGTTTCTTAGGGGCTGCAGGTGCTTTTGGCAAAGCCTTCAGCGACCAAATCTCTTTAAGAATGGCTTCGATATCGGGGATGCAGGAGCCGCACCCTCCACCTGCCTTTGTATAATTAGTTATCTCTTCCGTTGTGGTCAAATGGTTTTCGAGCGCTACTTTTCGTATTTTTTCCTCTGAGACATCAAAACACTTGCAAATAATTCTTTCTTCGGCATGATCTGGTTTTTGTAAGCCTTTGTAATCAGCAACCGCTGCATCTAATGCCTCCTTTCCCATCACTGAACAATGCATTTTTTCATCAGGAAGCCCCCCGAGATAATTTGCTATGTCCTTATTGGTAATCTTTTGAGCCTCATCAAGTGTTTTGCCTATTATCATTTCTGTCAGGGCTGATGAACTTGCTATTGCAGAGGCGCAGCCGAATGTCTGGAATTTTGCATCTGTTATTCTCTGTGTTGATTTATCAATTCTCAGGGTTAGTTTAAGGGCGTCACCGCATACTATATTGCCTATCTCGCCAACCGCATCTGGATTTTCAATTTCCCCAACATTTTTTGGGCGTAAAAATAATTCTTTTAATTTATCAGTGTATTCCCACATGCTAAATTTTTATCAAAAACCAGAGAATATGTCAAACATGGAAATTAATGACAGGTTTATGACAAAATATATATTACTATATTTTAGGCTGATTTTGGATACA
>JBBIIV010000109.1:0-5543 GCA_037446295.1 Nitrospirota bacterium | reverse complement strand
TCAGGGTAGACCCAAGTATTTAAATTACAAGCAATAGCACCTTTCATGTCTATGGCATAGTTTTTGCTTTTAGATTCTGTTGAGGCGCAATATATATTAAATTTTATAAACAAAAAGGGGGTGTTGTATGAAGAAGATTTTGGTGGCGCATGACGGCTCAGATGCTGCAGACAAGGCACTGATGCAAGCAGCAGCTATCGCACAGAAATTTGGATCTAAACTGACAGTTATCTCTGTAGTTCCCAATCTCTGTTTTTCAGAGATAGGCGCTGACTGCGAAACAGTAACACAACTTTACAGGGCAGAAATCGAGGGCGCAATGGAGGGGATCAAAGAGACGCTCATGGAAAAAGGGATAGAGGCTGAAACAATTATCCTTGAAGGAAGCCCTGCGGATGTCATCGCTGACCATGCAAGGGGCATGGATATGGATTTAGTAATGGTTGGTTCAACAGGAAAACATGCAACAGAAAGGACAGTGCTCGGAAGTGTGTCCTCAAGGATTGCGGCTAACGCACCATGTTCGGTGCTGGTCATAAGATAAAAAGGAGGAACTTATGAAGCGTTTTTGGGTATCGATGATTATCGCATTAAGCGCAACTCTGTTTATGCTCTATCAGAATGGCGCTTTTGCTGAGAAGCCAAAAGAGACAAAGGCTCCGGCAGCAAAAGAGGAAAAGAAGCCGACAGCTAAGGCAGAACAAAAACCTGAGGCAAAACCTTCTGAGCCCGTAGCTGCGCCGACTATTCAGATAGATAAGACATCATTAAACAACGGTGGAATAATTACAGTCACCGGTACTGCACCGGCAGGCAAGCCTGTCTATCTCGAGGTCTGGGCTGAGAAGAAGGTTCGCGCCTCATTTTTTGATTCAAAGAGGGACAAAGATAGCGGCAAAATTCCTTATAAGCTTTATATGACCCATGAAATGCCTGCCTATTACAAGATATTTGCCCCGAAGGACCAGAAAGAGACATTAGATAAGATCAAAAAAGAGGGGGGAAAATGGAGCGCTTCTAAGGCAATCAAGGATATGGGCGCAGATATTGCCTATTCTGTTCCCGCAAAGATAAAGATTGATGCGTACCAGGCCTCTATACTGGCAAGTATTATAGGCTCGAGAGGAGATTTGCTGCCTTCGCTGGATGAAAAAGAAAACAAGAAGCGCTCCATGCAGCTTATGAAGGCAAGATTTAGAAATGTTGACAAAGTATTGGGAGCTGATGTTCAGGTAAATCCTGACGGCACATATAAGGCGGAAATAAAAATCCGTGAAGGCCTTGCACCCGGCAAATACAATATTATTGCAGTGGTAGATAAGAACGCAAAGAGCCAGCCTGTAATCTTTGAAAACAATATCAACTTCCCGACCATGTACATGAGTAATGCCGGTACAAGTGTGAACATTCTGGGACCCTTCTTGCTTGTATTAGCCATAGCCACATTTGGTGTCTTAATGGGCGCCGGCGGTGGGTTCATAATAAATCCGCTGCTTGTAATGATATATCCATTCCCTCATACTATTGTCGCTGGAACGGTTATGCCTACGGTTCTTTTTTCTCAAGGAAGCGGTATCTACAACTATTCAAAAATTAAATTCATAAACTGGAAATTAGGCGTTGGCATTGGTATGGCAATGGTCGCAGGTGGATTTATAGGTCCAAAATTGACAGAAATGATTACTCTTTCTCAGTTTAAATTTGTCTTTGGATGGGTACTCCTTATACTGGCAGGCCTCATGTTCTGGCAGACCTTGCCCGGATATATTGCGAAAAATAAAAAGGAACAGGCTATTCTTAAGGAATTTAAGAAAAGGGCTGAAGAGGCAGCAGCTAAAAAGGCTGAGAAAAAATAAGAGGAGGGTTTTATGAGGATGAGGGTAGAATTCTGGGGTCAGGAATTTAAGGTAAACATGGTTATAGGATGTATTGGTGGTTTTCTGATTGCTGTTGTTTCATCCATGTTCGGATTCGGCGGAGGGCCATTTATGGTTCCATTGATGACTGTAGGGCTTGGTCTTCCAATGTATGTGGTTGTTGGAAGCTCGCTTCTAGCTATCTTCTTCAACACATTAATGGGCACTATGCGCCATTACCAGTTCGGGAATTTTGATTTGCTTCTCTTTCTCGTAATGTTCCCGGCAGCGATATTAGCGGGTTTCATATCACCTCAGATAGCAAAACGTATAAGCCCCCTATGGGTAAAGAGGGTGGCTGTGGTAGGTTTGCTGATTCTGGCTACAAGACTGCTTAATATCTGGTAATAGGGTATTATAGCAGATGGTTTTTAAGATGCGGAAGAGATTGTAACCGTTTCTTCTGCATCTCTGTATGCTCGCGAAACACTGCAAAGCTAAATTTTTTAATATAATAATTATTAAGATAATGTAATTTTAGGAGGACATAAAATGGCAGAGACTGTATATAGCATGTGCGGGATGTGCGCTGTCAGATGCCCTATAAGGGTAGAGGTGGAAGACGGCGTGGTTAAGTGGATTGAGGGCAATCCCCATGTGCCGGGTCTCGAAGGCAGCCTGTGTGCCAAAGGCTCTGCCGGCATTGCCTTTGAATATGATACGGAGCGTCCTCAATATCCGATGATACGGGATGGAGAAAGAGGCTCCGGCAAATGGAAAAAGGCAACATGGGATGAAGCCCTTGATTACATAACAGGAAGGCTTAAAGAGATAACAAATAAATATGGCGGCAAGGCTATTGCACTTGCTGACAGAAGCGGTCCTTTTACTGACCTGACCAAAAGTTTTATGAAGGCATTGGGTTCACCAAATTATCTTGACCACGACGATACATGCGCTAAGAATGTGAACATGGCATGCCAGACACTTTTTGGATATGGTCGCGGCGACATGGCATATGATTTTGCAAATACAAAACATATTGTGCTTTATGGGAGAAATGTCTTTGAGTCACTACAGGTTAAGGAAGTTAATAATATACTGGATGCGCTGGATGCGGGTGCAAAACTGACCTATATTGATGTCAGGGCAACTGTTACTGCATCAAAGGCTGACAGGTTTCTCATGATAAGGCCCGGGACAGATTATGCCTTTAACCTCGCCCTTATTCATGTGATTTTGAAAGAGAGACTTTATGATGTGGACTTTGTAAATAAATGGGTAACTGGACTGACAGAGCTTGAAAGTTTTGTTGTTCCCTATACACCTGAATGGGCCGAGAAAGAAACGGGCGTCCATGCACAGGAGATTATTAACCTTGCCCGTGATGTAAGCGATTCAAAACCTAAAGTAATACTCCACGGCGGATGGATGCTTGCGAGATACCTCGATTCTTTCTACAGCAGCAGATCCATTTACATCTTAAATACCTTGATGGGGAGCATAGAAACAAAAGGCGGAATAATTATCGCCAAGGGACCGAAAGATGCAGGTAAAAAACCTTTAAGGTCTCTCGGTGACAATATCCCGGAGGTGAAGGATAAGATATTCGATGCTGAGATGCCTGGCAAATCCCTTGGAACAGGGCATATAGTTAATCTTTATAAGGTGATAAAAACAGGAGAGCCTTATCCGGTAAAGGCATTTTTTGCCTATCGCTATGACCCTATGGCTTCGCTTCCAGACCCGGAGGCACAGAAACAAGTACTAAGTAATTTAGACCTTCTGGTTTCGATAGATGTAAATTACAGTGAAACGGGCTGGTATTCAGATGTAATACTCCCTGAATCTACCTACCTCGAAAGATCTAATATCATAGCTACTCAGAAGGGTGCAAAGCCCGGTTTTATAATGAGGAAACAGGCTGTTCCACCGAGATATGACAGCAAGCCGGCGTGGGAGATATTTACTCTTATAGCTGAGAAAATGGGAGCTGGTCAGTATTTACCGTATAAGAGCATTGAAGACATCTGGAATTATCAGCTTGAAGGGACGGGCGTGAAGATTGAAGACTTCAATGCCAAAGGCATAGTAGGCCTTTCAAAAGACCCTATTTATATGGACAGAAATGATTTAAAATTCAAGACACCTTCAGGCAAGATAGAACTTGTTTCCCAGATGCTGACAAAGAATAAGTTCGATTCCTTTAACGCATATACGACCCCTAAGAAGCCGGAAAAAGGCACCTTCAGACTTGCTTTCGGCAGAAGTCCTGTTCATACCCATGCCCAATCCCAGAACAACATTTATCTTAACGAGTTAATGTCTGAGAATGTTTTATGGATAAATGCAAAAGAGGCTAAGGAACTGGGGATAAAGGATGGAGACACGGTTGAGATATCCTCCGACGGCTATAGCGGGAAAATAAAGGCTTATGTTACCCCTTTAATACATCCCGAGGCAGTATTTATGGTGCATGGGTTTGGCAGTGAAGTGCCGCTTAAAACAAGGTCGTATAAAAAAGGTCTGAGGGATACAAGGTTTGAAACAGGGCTGCTCGAGACAATAGACCCTGTTGGCGGCGGCGTTGCTTACCTTGAATGTTTTGTGGGCGTTAAAAAAGCATGATAAATTAGGGGGGAGCTAAAATGAGCATATATTATATCTATCAGGACCAGAAAAGATGCATAGGCTGTTATGCCTGCGAGGTGCACTGTAAGACATGGAACAATGTCCCTGTGGGTCCAAGATTTTGTAGAATTATCCCTGTAGGTCCAAAAATGATAAGCGGTGTGCCTAGACAGCAATTTATCTTTATGCCCTGCTTTCACTGCGAAAAACCATGGTGCGTGTCGGCATGTCCAACAGGAGCAATGCAGAAGAGACCAAAGGATGGAATTGTCTTTGTGGAGCAGTCGCTTTGCGTGGGATGCAAGTCCTGCATAACAGCATGTCCGTGGGGTGTGCCTCAGTGGAATCCGGAGGCAGGAAAGGTCATAAAATGCGATTATTGCAGGAGCAGGGTTGATAAGGATTTGAAGCCTGCGTGCGTCACAAAATGCACAGGACATTCACTTAAGTGGATTTCAGCAGCAGAGGCATCAGCATTAAAGCGGGAGAGGTTTGCAAAGGATATCGCCGAGTTTGGGGTGATATACTAAATCATATTTGGGAATGGCGTATGACTCGATTTCTGAAGCAAAATCACGGTTTACCTCGTCCCGGCGAGAGTCGAAGCGGAAGCCGGGCAAAACAATTTGAATAAAAACATTATGGTCATCAGTAAACAGTAAAGGGGACGGTTCTATTTAAACAGAAAAGAATAAAAAGTTGAGGCAATGATAAAGCCAAAAGGGTGACCAAAGAAGGAAGAAATAATAAAAAAGAACCGTCCCCTTTATTCACTTTCATAGCTTGAACTTATACTTTTCTTTATAACGCTGAAGTATATCTATATATCTTTTGTAGTCTTCCTCAGATTTGAAAACATCCTGTAGGTTATTGCCTCTGGTAAGGATGTGATATACATATTCTTTGGGAGCTATTCTTGCAAGCCTCGGCATGATGAAAATCTATCAGATTACACTACTTTTTGTCAATAAATAGAACCGTCCCTTTTCTTTCTATTGTCGTATATGCCGAACAGTATTGTCGCTGCCCCTATTTATTCTCTAAAGATTTTTACGT
>JBBIIV010000108.1:2838-5698 GCA_037446295.1 Nitrospirota bacterium | reverse complement strand
ACAAAGTAATTCGTTGGGAGTTCTTCATTTAGTTGATCTTGCGGCTCTACTGCCAGAGCAGTTTGAACAAGGAATAACCCAAATATTAAAAATACAGCCAAGCAAATCCTGAGAAACTTCTTATTCATAATTAACACCTCCAAAAAAACAAGACATTAAAACTCTTATAGTGATTTTTGTCTCTAATACTAGCCTGCCAAGAAAATTTCCTTATAAAAATTTCAGCAGGACATCTTTTAAATATTTAGCGCCGCAGTAAAAACCCTTCTTTTCAGTAAGCCACTGCAGGTTCGAAAAATAAGAAAACGCCATTGATATGAATGACCAGTCTTCTATCCTTCAATCTCATATATTCTTTAAAGCCCTCCAAAGAGCAATTTGTTCTTATTACTTCTACGAATTTATCTTCTATTCCAATATCTTGAGGAGTTAGGCGATAGGTTTGAGATAAATATTTTTTTGTGCTGACTATCTTTTTCTTAAAAGCTATATTACTGCATGTTCGACCATCAAAGGTAATTCTATTGTCATCTATGTCAAGGGGTTTGAAAAGGAATTTGTTTGCTTCATCCTCCCCCCAAATAGCCTTTTTGCCAATCTTGAATCCAGCCACGGTCCACAAGATCCTCATGGATACACCCTTATTGAGATCAGATGCTGAAGATGGTTCTGTATTTTTCATTGAATTGCGGTCCAATTCTGCACTAGAAAAAGAGATAGATATAATGAGAATCCAAGTAAATGTGGCTGCAAACAACAGAAGAAATATCCGCACCTTAAGTTCCTTTTATGTTATCAATTGCATAGTATAGATCTAAAATTGTACATATACATACCTCTTAGATTTATTTTATTTGAATCTTTTTCCTTTTCGCAATTATAACTGCAAAATCACTGAATAGGTCGCCCTCTTCCATAAGGGCATCTTCTAATGTAAAAACTGCTTGCAAAAGCTTCATATCTGTCTCATTATCTGCTTTAAAATTGCATGCAATATTGGTCAGCAAAGAATGAAGCACAGCCCCGCCTGTTTCTTTAATTTCTATTATATCAAAAAACTTGTTCACCAGAGGGACTATTTCTTCGGATCTGATTGCCTCAGAAGGGTCAACACTTGTTACTTCTTTAACTGTAGGTATTCTATATGACTCTTTATGAACTGAAGGATTTGTTACATCTGCCTTAACCCTTTTAGGGAAAATCTTTAAAAGAGCGTTGATAACTTCAATTTGTCTTTCAGACCATTGAAATCGGGAAGGACCTATATACTCATTTAAAAAGAATAATCCGTCCGGCTTAAGAGATTTATTGACTTCATTAAAGATGTGTTCAATCTTTTCAAAATGATGTACTGCACCGAAGCCGAAAACAACATCATATGTATCAGGCGGCAGAACTATATTATTAATATCTCTTACTGCATAATTAATATGAGAGAGTTTTTTTTCTTGTGCGGCTGCTATCGCTTTTTCTATAGCCTTATCAGCAATATCGTATGAATCGTGATGCAAACAGAAATTATATAATGAGAGTTCTCTTTCCAGTTGTCCAATGCCACAGCCAAGAGTTAAACATCTTTTAACTGGGAAAGTGTATCCCTTTTCAGACATGAAACGGATCAGATATTTTATAGCACCTTCACCCTCGTTGCCTGAGACTTTTCTGTTTATCCTTTTCTGCACCTCTGGATGCTCCAGCCAAAAGATACCTCTGCCAACCTGCCAGGCACCAGCCTCTTTGCCCCAATGCTCTTTTGTTTTCTTCAGTGAATTTTGGGTATCTTCTAATGCCTTATCCATATTCCTATGTGTATGCGTCTCCCATCTTGTTCCCCATTTCTCTTCAAATAATCTTTTATTAGTCTCAAATAAATTATTGTATTCACCATTTTCAATAAGTTTTTTGAATGCCCCCTGCCCAAAGTGATGAATGAAGACATCTTCAGTGCATACTACTCGATATCCCTTTTGTTTAACTCTGTATGAGAAATCATCATCCTCAAACATGCCGATGCCAAAACGTTCATCAAGAATGCCAACTTTATCGAGAGTATCTTTTCTAATTGCTGCACAGTAAAGGGCAAGCATCCTGATATCGAAGAATACACCTTCATGTTGAGAAGTATATTCAAAGGCTGCTCTTTCCATATCCTGTAAATCTTTGTATAACAAATCTATCTTTGCTTCGTTACCGCAGAAGTTTGTAACAGGACCGATCAAGCCGACTTCCGGGTATTTATTTAAATAATTAACTAACTTAGTAAGCCAGCCTTTTGTCACAACAGTGTCATTGTTTAGAAATACTATAAAATCACCCTCTGCTTCTTTAATGCCCATGTTATTTGCCCGGGCGAAGCCTTCATTTTTTTCATTCAGTATGATTTTGATCCTGCCATCTCTGAGAGATTGAAGATATTGCGGTGTCTCGTCATTGGATGCATTGTCAATTACTATTATCTCATAATTTGGATAATCGGTCTTCTGCAGGATGCTTTCAAGGCAGCATTTGTTATAGTGGATATTGTTATATGTCACTACAATTATTGACGCCTTAGCATATCCATCTCTGACAGCCTTGTCTATTTTATCTATTCTGTCTTGCCATGTATTGGTAGAGGCAACTGCTATCCTTTGTTGCTTTAATTTGTCGTCTTTTTCAGCTAAGGCATTTTCAATTGCCTCTACAAACTCTTCCTTTGAATCAAAAAGATACAATATATCTTTATAATAGCGTATTTCTGAAAGGTCTCTTGCCACAACTGGTTTGCCAAGGCTGAAGTATTCATAGAGTTTCACAGGGTCAACTGCCTCGGTTATTTTATTTTTCTTAAAAGGGATGAGACAAACATCAAAATTATATA
>JBBIIV010000108.1:0-2828 GCA_037446295.1 Nitrospirota bacterium | reverse complement strand
CAGATATGATTGATTGCCGGGGAGATAAACATTAGAAAGTTTTTCAAGACTTGAGACATCGGTAAATATACCGCCTAAAAGGATAAAACTCCAGTCTTTACGCATGAGTGCAGCATAGCTTATGTACTCCACTTCTATCCAGTCAGCAATTCCGCCAAAAAACCCTATAACTGGTTTTCTTTTATCTGCAAGAAGTTCATTTCCCGACGCTTTTGAGAAATGCTCATAATCACAGGCATTCCTGACCAAAATACAGTGGTCGTTAATTCCTTCCCACTTTTCCAAGAGTTTTTGAGCAGTTACGGTCAGGATATGGCATTTTTCAGCTAAAATCTGTTCATGTTCCAAGAAATAACTACCTATGTGTTCAAAAGTGTCCCATTCATCAAGACAATCATATACAATCCTCCAGCTATGATTATCTTTCATTGAAAGAGCAAGACGAGTCCAGAAGGGATTATGAACAATGCCAACTGTTGTACTCATATTGAAGTGCTTGCGGAGACTGTTTAAGGAATCATAAAGGGGCAAGAATATCGATTCATCAATGGCGCCCCCATATATATCCAATGGGATTGGGCTTTTTAAAAAGACCTCAAAAAGATTATCTTTTAGAGTCTTTACCTCAAAAGATCTCTCATCGTCTGGGGGGATAAATTGGCAAATGTTAAGGTAAAAAACCCTGTGTCCTTTCTTTGCAAAGTATGAGGCTAACTGTTGAGGACGCTGGTATCTAAAAGAAAAGTCGATCATGGAGAATATGAAAACATCGTATAAGTTGTCTTTTAAGGCGCCATCGGTGATTTCAGGTTTTCTGGATTCTAAATCTATAGCAGGCTGCTTATTTGATGTAGTCCTTGTTTCAGTAGTTGTTAAAGGGCTATTTAATTGCAAAGGGATATTTGGCATAGGGTAAATTTTCTTATTAATAAGCCGTTTAAGGTTTTTTCGCCAGAATGACTCTTTGCCGAAAGTTCTGCCATAAAATTGACCAATCCTCCATGTCTTAGATGCTACAATGGCATTTAGTCTGCTTTCAAGGCTGGCTATCTGACCTGTAAGAAAAACGACTGAATCATCCCTTTTGGCAACCTCATGGGCATAATGTTTTTCCTGCTCTTCATATTTCCTTGCCAACTCCCTTATCTTGTCTTCCTGCCCATCTAAATAACTGTAAAGAGGACGGAGGGATTCCAGATTATTTCTTAATATTTTTAAATCCTCTATCTCGGCATGATTTATAGCAGCTTCAGTGTGGACAAGTTTATAAAGTATGGCATATGTTTTCCTTGCAAGTTCCGGTACGCCATAATCTAATCTAAGATCATCAAGCTTAAAAATTGTATGGCGCAATGAGGGGCTGACAAAGTTATCTGCGTAATCTCTAAGGGCTTCGTAACCCGAAGCGTCTAAGGGAATATTTAATTTATTAGCTATCTGTTGAAACTGCTTAACAGGGTCTATTATTATTTCGTCATAGTCTGCTATTGCCCATAGTTTATCTTTTATCTCCAACATCGCAGAAAGATAATGTTCAAGCCACAGAAGATGCGATTTCTCCGCAGAAAAACCATTACGAGCTGATAAAGAACGGGCAACACTAATTGGGTTTCGGATAACTACAATATAGCTGTCCTCAATCCCCATATGAACGAATACGGACTTCCAAAAGGGAAGCAGGCGGGCAGTTCGAGGGTCTTTAAACCCCCATATAGGATAATTACCAAAACTATTGCGAATAAGCTCAACAGCTTCCAGTTTAAGTGATTGCACATTCCTTTTCTCAAATTGAAATGGCTCAATAAGCTTTAAACTATGCCAGTTCATGCCCAATTCGTTTAAAAGCCTATCATTTAGATTAACTATTTCTTTATCCTCCCAAAATCCTTTGGGATTGTCAAATGCAGGCTCTATAGAAAGTCTGTCACCAAGAGCTACACCCATTGTTAGTAATCCACGGGCTACAGCGCTTGTACCACTGCGATGCATACCTATAACAGCTATAACACGCCTATTATTCATAAGTTGTCACCTTATAAACTTTCTTTCATTCAGGAATCTTAATAGCAATTTAACGGATTCATCTTGGTTCAAATTCTCAGTATTTATTACCAGATGACACTTTTCAGGCTCCTCAAAAGGAGAAGAAATACCTGTGTAGTTTTCTATAACTCCAGCCCGTGCCTTCTGGTAATATCCTTTACGGTCTCTCTTTTCGCAGGTTTGCAGACTGCATTTAACATACACCTCTAATAAATTATCATTCTTAAGCTGCTCCCTTATAAAATCCCTGTCATCTTCGTATGGAGTAATGAAAGCGCAGATGACAACCAGACCGGCATCTGCAAAAAGTCTTGCAACCTCTACACTCCTTCTGATATTTTCTTTTCTGTCTTCACGGCTGAATCCGAGATCGGAATTAAGACCATGCCTGATATTATCCCCGTCAAGGACATATGTCCTCACCTTTAAATCATAAAACTCCTTTTCCAATAAATGGGCTATGGTGGATTTGCCGGAGGCAGGGAGACCTGTAAACCAGATTACACCACCCTTATGATGATTTAACATGTTTCTGTCTTCACGGGTTATAAGACTTTTATACTTGATAACGTTTTGGTCCAAATTGGGCAATGCACTCAGATATCAAATTTAAAGACATTTATAAAATATCACAAAAAGATACAAAATGCCAGTAGTTGTGCTGGCTCACTACACTACAATAAAAATCCAAGGATGTTCAAGTGGACAAAAGATGCTCAAACGATTATAATCTGGAGTTTCCTGAGTTTTTACCCGAAGTCAAAGCATAGCTGGAAGTCATCGGT
>JBBIIV010000107.1:0-6051 GCA_037446295.1 Nitrospirota bacterium | reverse complement strand
ATGAGGTTTTAACCTCTCAAACTTTGCCTTAGCCATATGCCCTCCTTAAAAAAATGCCCAAAGGTTACAATTGAAATTAGCCCATGCTTCGAGGCTGAGCGCAAAAACATACCTGACAACTCTTCAGCAAGAGCCCATGACCGGAATTGAACCGGTGACCTCATCCTTACCAAGGATGTGCTCTGCCGACTGAGCTACATGGGCAACTTTAAAAAACCGTTTGAACAGTTCAAGCGGTTAAACCGTTTCATTGGAGCGGGAAACGGGATTCGAACCCGCGACCCTCAGCTTGGAAGGCTGACGCTCTACCGCTGAGCTACTCCCGCATTAACTACAATTATTAGTGAATGGTGATTAGTCTAAAAATCATTTCAAATAGCTTATGTATATCCACTATTTAGTGTCTGTTTATAAACTCTCATTGTTATAAGAGGCTGTCATTCCCGCGAAGGCGGGAATCCAATTCCTTATATCTGAATGCCCAACTAAGGACCCCCGACTACAAACTTCGAGGGCAGGCCTCGGTCATGACGGAAATAAAAAACAGCAATTTATAAACAGTCTATTTAGAGTCTGTCCATAAATTGTATGAAAATCTTTCTGTCATTTCGAACGAAGTGAGAAATCTTTGAGTTTTAAGATTCCTCCCTTCGGTCGGAATGACAAAATAATGGGTTTATCGACTTTATAAACAGACACTATTTATAGGTTGCTTATCTTAATAAACCATTCATACAGAAAATGCTGGTGGAGAGGGGAGGATTCGAACCTCCGAAGGCGGAGCCAACGGGTTTACAGCCCGTCCCCTTTGGCCACTCGGGTACCTCTCCTGAGTATAGCCAGAATTCTGAAGCATTGGTTGAATTTTTAATAATTAATTCCTGCAAGCCATTTATTTACTGGCTAATCAAGAGCCACCGAAGGGAATCGAACCCCCGACCCGCTGATTACAAATCAGCTGCTCTGCCTGCTGAGCTACGGTGGCAAGAACTTATAATTATATAAAAAGATTTAAATGAATGTCAAATAACTGGAAATTTTGGAGTTTCCCAAGTTTTTATATAATGAATTCAACTTCAACATGAAGAAAACCTTATTTTGCCCTTGATAGCCGGCGGTAAAGCAGCTATAAACTCGCTTACAAGTTCATCAATTACCTTTTCTGGTAAATCAGTTAACCTTATACCACAAAAAACAAAGGTGTTTTTATTATATTTTTACTCTATAACTCTTGATACTTGAGGCTTTATTCAATATTTTTTGCCGCTAAAGTTGAGTCATTAAAAAAAGTGTTTTGCCTTTTTAGAGAATACTGTGTTCATTCCTTGGGGCTGAGACCATAACTTGTTTCGCTGCGCATATCTTTGTATCTTGACTTTTTAGGGCTGAAAATTATATTTTTTACATATTGGGCAGTTAGCTCAGTCGGTAGAGCAGGGGCCTGAAAAGCCCCGTGTCGTGAGTTCGATTCTCTCACTGCCCACCATTTTCTTCTAACCCCCAAATGCATTTCAGCGCAAAATAGCAGGCATAGATGCCCGAAAACACTTTGTTTTGGAAACATTTCAGACATGCAATGCCGCAATCCCGATAAAATGAAAGTGTCAGGTGTCAGAGTGTCATTTGATACTTTGACACTATAAAATGTTTGAGGGTATTTATGCCTGCTAAACAAAATTTCAATTGCGGTTTTCTCGTTAACCTTTAGACCCCTTAAAGGCTATATATTATCCCAGAATTGTGATTAGAGTTGATGAGATTTTGCTCAGAGATGTTATTCCTTTACCTCTGTAAAGCTTTGTTGAAGCTTTTTTGGTTATATTTATATTAGGTTTCCTTATTGTCAGTTTGCGCATTTTTGCACTATGTTTTTATGCTTTTGCTTCTTATTTTACAATGAGTTATAAGCAATAATTTCTAATAGCAGACATCAGAAATATTCATCTTCTAATGACAATTCTTGGATTATTTTAGTCTTAATATATTTGCTCAGAAACGTACCTCACCCATAAGCCGCAATTTTAAATTATTATTGTTGTATGCGCCTGAGATTATAAATTATTGTGGAATCTGCCTATAAAGATAGACTGAGCATATAGCATATAAAACGGGCATAATCCATGCTGCGATTGTAGGGCTGATTGTGCCGGCATATCCCAGAGAAAGCAAAAATGAATACCCAAACCAATATACGAGGCTTATAGCGAGACCTAAACCAACTGCTACAATTCCCCCACTCGATAAGTGCTTCCCTTCAGGCTTAGTAGTAAGGATTTTCTGAAGCAATCTGTTGTCACCCCCTGTTGAGAGTGATAAACCAAGAATAATCATAAAGAAGTTAATCAGGGGATATGAAAATCTTGAGTTTATATCAACTGTCAACTTGTTATTTTTAAACCCTGCTTCATTAAGCCTCTTTTTATATTGTAGCAGTTCCATTATAGTCATTTCCTCTGGCTTCCAGACCTCTTTTTGGAGGATCTTTGGGGATTCCATAAAATCAGTTGACATTTCGTCAATATATATTGCCCTGCCATCTGAGACGGTGAAAATACTTACTCTTCTTAATTTCCACTGCCTACCATCCCATTCAGCGGTCTCAGCATCGATTTTTTCCTTTAATCCTTCTCCATCATATTTGAATATGCTGACACCCTTGGCAAGATCTCTATCATCAAGATAAAGGGCGATCCTTATAACTGAGCCGTCTTTGCCTTTCATAAAAACGGTTCCTTCGCTGAATACTATTCCTGCATTTTTCTTTGTTAACTCTTTTCTCATTGAATTTATCTCTTTTGATAATAAAGGCACAGCTACTTCACTTAATAAAAAACCCATTAAGGACATGATAGCCCCTATTATCAAAAATGGTGATAAAATGTTGTTTATTCTCCCGCCTGCGCTTTTTATCGCTGCTATTTCTTTTTTTTTCATTGCCTGAGTAAATATAAAAAGACTGCTCAAAAGGACTGCCATGGGCATGACATAAGTAAAATACTTGGGGATGTGAAAGGCTGTATATTTTGCAAGCATAAAAACCGTAGGATTGCCCGGCAGCAGATCATCAAACCTGTCTATGATCCCTATAATACTGAAGAGCAAAGAGATGCCAATCCCGAGAATCAAAAAAACCCTTAAAAAATCCTTTATATATAATTTTTGAACTATCAGCATTTTCATTGTTTCTGCACTACCTTTTGTTAGCCTTGTAAAACAGGATGAGTGATAAGATCCCCAAAATTCCAAATGCCATCCATGAACCGAAAAAATATGAGACTTTCCCAGCTAATGCGAGGTTTTCTCCGTATAAAAGAATCATGTAATAAAAAGTAAATAGCGCCAATCCTATGGTGAGTCCTCCTAATCTTACAGATTTCCCGGACAACAAAGACAGAGGAGGAGCCAAAAAGATAATAATTAAACATAAGGCAGGCATAGAGAGTCTCCGATGAAATTCGGTTAACAACTTGGATTTCCCCTCTGATTGAGATTTAGCTGCGTCTAAAAGCTCAAAAGGTGTCATCTCACTTCTTTTCCTGCCAAAACCTATGGATGTAAGGGTTAACACAAATTGATATCTTTGAAAATGAATCTCGGTAAGAGAGTCCTTTTTAGATAAATAAATCTTGCCATTCATAAGAGCAAAGCTCATGCCTTCGCTATGCATCTCCATTTGTCCTTCATGGGCAAGGATTAATCTTTGCTCATCCTTTTTTCTTTCATCAAAGATTAATATTTCTCTCAAGACATCTTTAGAAGGTTTCTCTTTTACCAAGATAACAATGTCTTTAAATGCGGTATTGAAAATGCCTTCTTCTATCGTAAGAGCAGCCCTTTTTGTAAGTATCTCTGAGACCTTCTCCCTTAACAGGGAGCTTCCTTTCGGTCCTAAATAAAAGCTCATCATAAAGTTTAAAATAAAACAGATAACTCCAAGATATATTACAGGTTTTGTAATCTTTGCAAATGACAATCCAGTGTTTTTGAGGATAGTCAATTCATTATCTGCAACCAATCTTCCATATGTTAGAAGAACTGACAGAAGCAAAGCCATCGGGATCGTGAGTATAAGAGTCTCTGGCTGGAGATATAAGATAATTTTTGTGACATCTAAAAAAGAGGTGCCTCCCCCTGATAGTATTCTGGTTATCCTTAAAAGCTTTTCAGTCATCAAAATAAAATTGAGGAAAAGGATTGCAAAGGTAATCGTTACAACCAGTTCTTTCAGGATTGATTTATGAATTAATAACATATTGATTTAGTTGTTCTTCCCCGCGGTAAGACTGTAGTTAATCCAATGCTTTTAATTTTCTTATTCGCTAGTTCATCTCGCGGCAGGTCTGCCTATACCGTGATAGCAATTATTTAACTTATCTCATTAAACATAAAAAGGTCAAAGGAAGCGAAAATTCATATTATTTGCTTTTTAAAAGGAGGTTTTATTATGCTATTTGTATATATAACTTGGAGGTAAGATGTGTTAACAATAACAGACAGAGCTGTTGATAAAGCAAAGGAGATTTTACTTGCTGAAGGCAAGGATAGCTGGGGCATTAGAATATATTGTGCAGGTGAGAGTTGTTGCGGTCCATCATATGGGCTTGATATAAACGAAGAGCCTAAAGTTGGAGACGAAGTAATCAGTAGAGATGGTATCAAACTGTTTGTTGAGAGGGTTGCATTTGAAAAACTTTCTGACATGCAGCTCGACTATTATGAGGATATGGAAAGGGCTGGCTTTATAATCACAGGTCTTGCTCCATCCTGCGGCTCAGGTTGCAGCGGCTGTTAAAAATTTAATTTCAATTTTATGTTTCCTGTCCACAGATGCAGAAGGCTCAGAAGCAATGAAACGATCAGGAGAATGGTAAAGGAAACCGCTATATCTCCTGATTGTTTTATCTATCCTCTTTTTGTAACTCACGGCAAAAAAATCAAAAATCCTATAAAATCTATGCCCGCTTGTTATCAGGAGTCTGTAGATGAGATAGTAAAGTCTGCCAAAGAGGTTTACAGCCTTAATATCCCAGCAGTTTTGCTGTTTGGAATACCTGAACACAAGGATGAATATGGCAGCAGCGCCTACGATGACAAAGGCGTGGTGCAAATGGCAATAAAAGCCATTAAGAACGCACTACCCGAGTTGTATGTTATTACTGATGTATGTCTGTGCGAATACATGACTCACGGACATTGCGGGATAATCGAAAAAGGTGATGTCGAGAATGATAAAACTCTTGAACTGCTGTCAAAAGAGGCTATTTCGCATGTTATTGCAGGCGCTGATATGGTAGCACCATCTGATATGATGGATGGAAGGATTAAGGCTATTAGAGCTTCGCTGGACAGCGCTGGATATAGCGCTATTCCTATAATGTCTTATGCTGTAAAATATGCCTCAGCATTTTATGGGCCATTCAGGGAAGCGGCAGAATCAGCCCCAAAATTTGGCGACAGACGTTCTTATCAGATGGATCCCTCAAATAAAAGAGAAGCTTTAAGAGAAGCGGCTCTCGATATAGAAGAAGGGGCGGATATTGTAATGGTTAAGCCAGCTCTTGCTTATCTTGATATCATATCTTCTGTTAAAAGCAGCTTTGATGTCCCAGTAGCAGCATATAATGTTAGCGGAGAGTTCGCAATGGTTAAGGCTGCTGCGCATATGGGCTGGATAGATGAAGCTAAAGTCATGATGGAGATGCTTACTGCCATAAAGCGTGCCGGCGCTGATTTGATTATTACATATTTTGCAAAAGATGCCGCAAGGATTTTGAATTCTTAACTCATACCACTATTTTATCCCTTTAAGCTAATAAGACAAGCTTCGCAGGAAAAACCTTATTCTGCCTTTGATAGCCAACGGTAAAGCAGCTATAAACTTGCTTATAAGTTTTTCAATTACCTTTTCTGGTAAATCAGTCAACCTCTCTAAATAGAGTCTGTTTATAAACTCTCATTGTTAATTATATTGGCAACAAGCCGATAATTGTGTATCTCCGGGATTGCCGTCCGCTATCTCTACATCAAGGATTATATTGCTCCTGCCTGTCG
>JBBIIV010000106.1:0-6061 GCA_037446295.1 Nitrospirota bacterium | reverse complement strand
TTTTGGGAGCAGGCATTATCGGCGCAGTGATGTCGAGCTTCATGAGCAATGCAGCTGCAACGGCGTTAATTCTGCCCGTAACCCTTCCAATGGCACAGAGTTTGGGGATACCTGAAGCTGCGATTGCCCTCTCAGCACCCATTTGTACATCTTTTATAATGATTGTCATCGGCTGTCCTCCAACTCTTATAGCGTACAGCACGGGGTATTTCAGTCAGATTGAGTTTATCAAAGTAGCGATTCCATGGGCTATTGTTTGTTTAATTATTGTAACGATCGGTGCTGGTATATATTGGCCCCTGACTGCATATCCAGATTTACCTTTTCTTGGGATCAGATAGCATGCTTTATGGAAAAAAACCGGCAAATTTTATATAATCCTGTTCATGTAAAATTTGGCATGGATGGAGGAAGTTATGAAGCACATAATTGTTTTTGTGATACTTTTCATTAACTGGGTCATCTGGTCGGGGCTGTTTGATGCATTTCATCTGTCATTAGGCGCTATTTCCTGCCTCCTGGTGACCTTGATGTCTTCTGATTTGCTCTTTAAGAGGAAGACATTTAAGACAGGTGATTTGGCGGAGGCTTTCAGGCTTGTTGCATATATCCCATGGCTTTTTTATCAGATAGTTCTTTCCAATATTCATGTCGCTAAAATTGTCCTTAGACCGGATATGCCCATTGACCCTGAGGTTGTGATATACAAGACAAGGTTGAAAAAAGATATTTCAATTACCACATATGCAAATTCCATTATCCTCACGCCCGGCACTATTACAGCGGATATAATTAATGGGGATATGTATATCCACTGTCTTGACAAAAAGGTTGCTGACGACCTTATGACAGGAGAGATGGAGGACAGGGTAGCGCATGTTTTTGGGGAGGATAAATGATTAATTTTTTTATGTTTGCAGGAATGGTTCTTGGACTTCTGATTCTGGTCTGCCTCTATCGTGTTATAGCAGGTCCTACTGTTATGGACAGGATAATCAGCGCAAGCGTAATAGGGACAAAAACAATAATTATCCTGCTTCTCATAGGTCTTATATATAAGAGGATGGACATGTTTATCGATATCTCAATGGGATACGCTATCCTCAATTTTATAGGGACCATCGTTGCTTCAAAGTTCTTTTATTCAAGAAAGAGCATTGTCCCCGGGTCAAAATATTTCGAGGAGAAGGAGGTCAGCCAGTAGATGTCAATTTTGGTTGTTATTTCTATTGTTTTTATTCTTGGAGGATTATTTTTCTTTTTTACTGCTACTTTGGGGCTTATAAGAATGCCTGATTATTACTGTAGGATGCAGACAACAGGTAAGGGGGATACCTTAGGGGCTATCTTAATGCTGATAGGGCTGTCTATTTATAATCTTGACAGCGGCTTTTCCCTTGCTAATATCTTGATAAGCGTGAAAATATTATTTATTGGCATCTTTATTTTTGTAGCTAACCCAACAGCCACATACGCCATTACAAAGGCTGGATTTGAGTGCAGCATTGACCCGTGGGTCAAAAAAAAGGTGGATAGCAAATAAGGAGAGCAATATGATTTGGCAGTTGGACATTTTGATTCTTTTCATTGTTGTCATCTGTGCGATAGCCTCGATTACCGTTAAAGATATGTTGAGCTCGGCAATACTTTTGGGCGCTTACAGCTTTCTTATGTGCTTGCTGTGGACCGAGATGGGAGCGGTGGATGTTGCTTTTACCGAGGCGGCGGTTGGAGCAGGAATAAGCACAGCCTTCTTTATCGGCGCCATATATCACATGACGAGGAGGACAAGGGATTGAAATTTATAGCTATTTTTGCGGTTTTGGTAACAGGGTTTCTTCTTGCTTACGCAACTCTTGATATGCCCAATTGGGGCGACCCAAACTCGCCTGCAAGCGTTCATGTATCCCCCCGCTATATCGAAAAGGTGATCATCGAGACAGCTACCCCTAATATGGTTACAGCAGTGCTTGCTGACTATAGAGGTTATGATACATTTGGAGAGACAGTAGTTATTTTTACGGCAGGGATTGCCTGTATAATCTTGTTGAGGAGGATGCCTGATGACAACATTAAATGAAAATCTGATTATACAAACTGCGAGCAGACTTCTTATACCAGCTATGCAGATTTTTGGACTGTATGTAATAGCCCATGGACATGGCAGTCCGGGCGGAGGCTTTCAGGGAGGCTGTATTTTGGCTGCGAGTTATATACTAATGGTTGCTGCCTTTGATATATCGGCGACAAAAAGCCGTATGAGCGAGACGCTTAATACGATCCTCTGCTGCGCTGGGGTCTTTATTTATGGAGGGATTGGGTTATTGTGCATTATTCTGGGGGGAAACTTTCTCGATTACAGCGTCTTGCACAAAATGCTGCCTGTCAATCCTGTAATGGCTAGATATATGGGGATCCTGGGGGTAGAGATTGGGGTAGGGATTGCCGTAATGGCGGTAATGATCTCAATATTTCTCAATGTTGCCTCTGGAGGCGAACACGAAGGAGCTGCAAGGTAATGGACACAATGGATTTCATTATAGGCAAATACAATTACTGGGTTTATATTGTCCTCATGATGATAGGCTTCTATGCGATGATAGCAAAAAATAATTTCGGTAAAAAACTCGTAGGGATGAACATCTTTCAGACCGCCATAATTCTTTATTTTATTTCGACAGCTTCCAAAGGAGGGGGGGCAACTATTCCTATCACCCTGACGGAACATTTGGGGGAAGGCGTATCGACTGTCAGCGCAATGCAATATATTAATCCGCTTCCTCATGTGTTAATGCTTACAGCTATTGTCGTTATGGTAAGCACATTTGGCGTTGCATTGGCGGTGCTCATGATAATTTATAAAAAGTATAAAACCCTCGAAGAGGACGAAATATTCGCAATCATAAAAAGCAGGAAAGAAAAATGAAAGAACAGGCGCCCATTCTAATAGTAGTAATTCCTTTAATAGTATCTTTTTTAAATATTATTGTTGGATTAATCAGACGTTCCTTTTGTTATCCCTTGACTGTTCTCGCCATGTTGTTCTGTGTCTATCTATCTTTTGTAATACTAAATACCGTCATGGTAAGCGGCAATATCAGTTACCGCCTTGGGGGGTGGGAGCCTCCGTGGGGTATTGAATATTTCGTTGATCATCTCAATGCTTATATGCTCGTAATCGTTTCGATTGCAAGTTTTGTGGTGGCTTTATACTCAAAAAGGAGCATAGAAAAAGAACTTCACCCGAGCAAGATTATTTATTTTTACACTATCTATCTGCTGCTCTCAACAGGTCTTCTGGGAATACTCGTTACTGGAGATTTATTTAACCTCTTTGTATTCCTAGAGATAGCCTCTCTTGCAGGATATGCCCTTGTGGCAATAGGTGAAGACAGAGCCCCGCTTGCCACATTTAACTATATAATTATGGGGACAATAGGGGCTTGTTTTTATCTGCTTGGAGTCGGTTATCTCTATATTGTAACTGGTTCATTGAATATAGCCGACCTTACAAAACTCCTTCCCGCATTATATCATTCCAAAGTAGTCCTTGTGGCGTTTGCATTTTTTGTTGTAGGTGTTGCTGTCAAGATAGCCTTATTCCCTCTGCACACATGGCTGCCTGATGCATATACTTATGCGCCTTCTACAGTGAGCGCTTTTGTCTCTGCCACAATGACCAAGGTAGGAGCCTATGCGATGATTAGGGTAATGTTCACGGTCTTTGAACCCAGCTTCACTATGGGAATGTTCCCGACTATGGAGATATTGGGCTGGGTTGCATCTGGAGCAATGATGTTTGGCTGTATAATGGCTCTTGCTCAAACCGACCTTAAAAGGATGCTCGCATACATACTCTTAGCAGAGGTCGGCTATATAGTTATGGGGGTCAGTGTGGGCAACAGGGAAGGCTTCACAGGGTCAGTGCTTCATATACTCAATGACTCCTTTATGATGCTAAGCCTTTTCATGATTGCAGGTGCGCTGATGTATAAAGAGGGGCACAGGAATATCAAAAACCTCGTCAATGTCCATAAAAAAATGCCTGTTACAATGGGCTGTTTTATAATAGCTGCAATATCAATGGTTGGGGTGCCGCCTACAGCAGGTTTTTTCAGCAAGTGGTACCTGATACTTGGCGCTATCAATGCTCAAAAATGGTTTTTTGTAGCGTTCTTGCTGTTAAGCAGTTTAATGGTCGCAGCTGCGTTTTTCAGAGTAGTTCAAAATAACTTTTTCAAGCCTTCTGAATCTCATGGTGGACATGCCTCCCACGCTAATGAAGAGCCTGTTAGGGATGAGGTCCCGTTCAGCATGCTCCTGCCTATATTTGTGATGAGCATTTCTCTGCTTTTTCTTGGGTTTTTGAGCGGGAAGATAATATCCAATGTAATACAATATACAGTTCCTAAGGGCTTTTAAAGGGGAGATGCAATGGAAATCATAACTTCTATAACGCCGGTAATTATAATTTCGACTTCTTTGGTTGCCACTTTCTTAATATACTTTACAGGAGAGATGTCACGGAACCTGCGTGAGGCATGGACTATTCTGGCTGCCTTAATTAAATTTGGCTTTGTGATGTCTATGCTCCCCGCTGTTCTGGACGGCAATATCATTGAATACACAGTTATTTCTATAGCGCCCGGTCTTGCCGTGCAATTCAAGGTAGATTCGTTAGGGATATTCTTTGCTATTCTCGCCTCTTTCCTCTGGATAATCACATCCTTTTATTCAATTGGCTACATGAGGTCATTGAATGAACATGCACAGACGAGATATTTCTGCTGCTTTGCTATAGCCCTTTCGGCAACTATGGGTGTTGCCATGTCTGGCAATATGTTCACAACTTTTCTGTTTTATGAGATTATCACTCTTTGCACATATCCACTCGTAGCTCATAAAGAAACCCCGGAGGCTATTCAGGGTGCGAGAAAGTATCTGGCTTATTTATTAGGCACCTCGGTTGCCTTCCAGCTAACTGCAGTATTTCTTACTTATACAGCGGCAGGCACGCTTGACTTTGCCAATCAGGGGCTTTTGCATGATGCAAGACTAAAGGGGGTAGGCGATACATTCCTGATAATTACATTCGTGTTGTATATGGCAGGGATAGCCAAGGCAGCTATTATGCCGTTTCATTCATGGCTTCCTGCCGCAATGGTTGCCCCGACCCCTGTAAGCGCCCTGCTCCACGCAGTGGCAGTCGTTAAAACGGGGGTCTTCGTTGTCGTTAAGGTAGTTCTGCATGTTTTTGGCGTTAACCTTCTTACGGAATTGGGGCTTGGAACAGCTCTTGCCTATGCCGCCTCTTTCACTATTATAGTAGCTTCTGTCATTGCCCTGAAGCAGGACAATCTTAAGCGGCGGCTGGCATACTCGACCGTAAGCCAGCTCTCATATGTTATATTAGGAGTTGCCCTCCTGACCCCTTCTGCCATTGCCGGAAGCATAATGCATATAGTCCTTCACGCATTCGGCAAAATCACCCTCTTTTTTACAGCAGGGGCAATATATGTTGCAGCCCACAAAACTGAGATTAGCCAGCTCGATGGGATCGGCAAAAAAATGCCTTTCACTATGGCGGCATTTGCCTTAGGCTCTCTCTCCATGATAGGCATTCCGCCTCTTGGAGGTTTTTTGAGCAAGTGGTATATCGGCATAGGCGCATTGGAGGCGCATCAACTGCCGATCATTGCCGTTTTGGTGGGAAGCACAATTTTAAATGCCTGCTACTTCTTGCCGATAGTATATGCAGCTTTCTTCAAAGAAGAAAAGCATGATGAACATCATGCAAGTGGACATGGGCATGGACATTCGCATAGCAAATATGGATTGGAAGAGGCGCCTGCAATCATGGTCATACCGCTTGTCTTAACGGCAATAGGGGCATTGGCATTATTCGTTGCGCCCTCGATATTCCTTGATCTTGCAAGGATGGTCGTAACAAGCGTAACAGGAGGGAACTGATTTATTCTTGAGCAAGTTTTTTAAAACAAGCATGAAAAGAAGGCTCATCACGAAATATTAGTAAGGTAGATGTTCTTGTCATTCCCGTTTT
>JBBIIV010000105.1:0-6103 GCA_037446295.1 Nitrospirota bacterium | reverse complement strand
ATGTCCGCTTTTATAAAAACTGATTTCTCTTTTTGGTTTAACTCAAGGTTAATTAGTGTCTGTTTATAAATTACGATTATTCACCCTCCCCCAACCCCTCCCGTCAAGGGAGGGGCATATTTAACAACCCTCTCCCCTTGCGGGAGAGGGCAAGGGTGAGGGGTATTTTATAGTTTATAAACAGACTCTAATTAGAACGATTTATCATATTAGATAATATCATTGAGGCAGATGAGATCTTTAAAGACGCTCATTGGAATTCTATAGATTAAATTCTTTAATCTTATACTGCAATGTCCTCAACGAGATGCCGAGGAAGCTCGCTGCCTTTCTTCTATTTCCGCCAGTTTTTTGAAGTGCATTCTGTATAGCCATTTTCTCTATTGTCCTAAGCTCACCATCAAATTTGTTACGAGGGATGTCCATTGCTGATTCTTCATTATCTTTGTCTGTGAGGTCTTCTGTCAATTCTTCATGTATCAATAATTCCTTGCCCTTGCTGATTATGATGCCTCTTTCAAGAACATTCTCAAGCTCCCTGATATTTCCGGGCCAATGATAATTTATTAGCCTTTTCATAGTCCCTTCAGAGATTACCCCTATTGGCTTGCCAATTCTTAAAGATATCTTTCTGACAAGATAGTTTGTTATGTCAGGTATATGGTCTTTTCTCTCCCGAAGAGGCGGTATCCTGATAGGAAATACATTCAGACGAAAATAAAGGTCTTCTCTAAATTGTTTTGCTGCAACCATTTTCTTTAAATCCCTGTTTGTGGCTGAAATTATCCTCGCATTTGTTTTTAGAACATTGACAGAACCAAGCCTGTCAAAAGTCTTTTCCTGAACAACTTTAAGCAACTTGGACTGAAGTAAGAGCGGCATTTCTGATATCTCATCAAGAAAGATTGTCCCATCGTTGGCAATCTCAAACTTTCCTTTTTTATTAGATAAAGCACCTGTAAAGGCGCCTTTTTCGTAGCCGAATAATTCTGATTCCAGCAAGGTTTCTGGGATTGCTGCGCAATTTATCTCAACAAAAGGACCTTTATTTCCGCTTATATGGTGGATTATCTTTGCTATTAATGTCTTGCCAGTCCCTGTTTCTCCGTATAGGATTACTGTAGAGTCAAGAGGGGCAACGCTTTTTATTTCGCTCATTATGTCTTCTATGCCAGCAAAAACCAATTCAAGAGGCGGAAGGTCTTTGAGAATCTCTGATTTTAAGAGGGTGTTTTCTGCCAGCAGCCTTTGTTTTTCGGATACCTTTGAAACCGCAAGTCTCACTTGTTCCGGACTATTGAGCGGCTTAGTAATATACTCAGAAGCCCCCTTTTTCATTGCAGATACAGCAGTATCGATAGTAGCAAATGCAGTAATGATAATGAAATCAATATCAGCATTCCTGTTCTTTGCTTGCTCAAGCAGGGTTATACCGTCCATACCTGGCATCTTCAAGTCGGTAATCACTATATTAGGCGTAAAGGTATCTATCTCTCCCAACGCCTCGATAGGGTCTGTAAAGCCCTTTACCTTGTATCCTTCACCCTGCAGTATTTTAACTAAAAGCATCATGAAGGACATCTCGTCATCTACAACGAGTATTCTCAGATTTTCATGTGTCATAACTGTTTTGGGATGATTATCCTAAAAATGGTTCCTTTATTAGGTTCGCTTTCCAATTCGATTCGACCACCAAGGGATTTTACGAGCCTATCTACAATTGAAAGCCCCAGTCCTGTTCCTTTTGTCTTGGTTGTAAAGAAAGGCTTAAAGATGTTCATACGAGTCTCTTTTGAGATGCCGCAGCCGTTATCTTTTACAGAGATTGTCACGCTATTTTTTTTCGCTCCAGCGGTTATTTCTACAAATCCATTTTCACCGAGAGATTCAACGGAATTCTGTATGATGTTTATCAATATTTGCTTGAGTTTATTGTAGTCAGTCTTTAAATATAACCCCTCTGGAACGATTATCCTAAAATCTATTTGCCTTGAGTCAGTATTTGCCAGAATATTTTTCATTAACTCATCAATAAGATTTTTTAATTCAAACTTTTCAGGCGTATAATCCTGCATCTTAGAATACAACAACAGCTCGTCAGTCAAGGCTTCAAGTCTTTGTGATTCAGTTACTATTATATTCAGATGTTCTAAGGTTTCTCCAGATGAATTTCGGGCTTTTTCCTGTTCAAGTATCAACTGGGCAAAACCTTTTATGCTGCCCAAAGGATTTCTTATCTCGTGAGCAAGGACTGATGACATCTCGCCCAACATCGAAAGCCTGTTCTTTTCTTCCATTGCGGCGTTCAAGGCTTCGGTCTTCCTCACAGCCTTTATAAAAAAACCCCCAATTGTCCAGAGCATCAAGGTTACAACAAATGCGCTGACTGCCTGAAGTTTCGCTTGTCTGATAATATTCTCGAAAGGATAAGTATGCAAGCCTATTTTTAAGATTAATATCTCGTTATTCATATGAATGGGCAAATTCAGTGTAAATATATTTTCACCAGTGCCAAGGGTTACATAGCCATAAACGGCTTCTTCTTCTGACAAAGCCAGCTTTATAAGCTCATCGCTATCAATATCAATCTTCTTATTTATAAGGCTTTCACTGGAATGCAAAATGGTAATTCCTGTTTTATTATAAAGAGCGATAAAGGCTACCCCTTCCCATCTGCCCACGGTAACTATGTCCTTGAAGATATTCATGTCTGGCTTAAGTTTGGATAATGAAGGCTCTAAACTCACAGCCATACCTAGTGACTGAAGTTTCAAGGAATCCTCAACAGCCAGCAAGGAATTGCGATAAGTGAAGTAAGTGCCTATGAACATCAGCAATGTTGCTGCGGTGAGAATGATAATTATATAATTGGTATTTTTTGATATCATTTATTCGTTTTTTATTGATAAGCAAGACTGACTCACTCTATGACTCTGCCCGTAGATATGCGGCGGTCTTCTTAATGCAGCATCAGATATCTCAAGGGATTTTGGCTTATGCATTTGAATATTAATTCTTTATCAAAGCCTTTTTGAATAAGTGATTGTGCAGATTCGATTATTGTCATACTGCCGCCTTTGAGTTTGAAATGTTTGTCCATCACTGGCTGTTTAAAATCTTTAAGTCCTGTTTCTTTGACAGAATCAGAGACAATTATTATTTTTTCGGGATTTTTTACCTTGAAAATCATTTCCAAAGTTGCAGGATGCAGGTGGTGCGGGTCTAAAATAACCTCCGCATATATATCCTTATTTATAAGGGCAAAGCCAGCTATACCCGGCTCCCGATGATTAAATTCTCTCATAGCGTTAAAAATATGGGTAACACCTTTAGCGCCTGAATTAAACCCTGCCTCTGCCTCTAAATAAGTTGCGAGGGAATGACCCATGCTGACGACTATACCCATATCAGCAGCCTTGCGGATGATTTGGACTGCACCTTTCAGCTCAGGAGATATAGTTATTATCTTTATTATATCATCAAAACCTTCAATGAGCTTTTCGAGATTGTATTCAGTAGGTTCAATGAAATTATCAGGGCTTAAAGAGGCGCATTTATTCTTATTAAGAAACGGACCTTCAAGATGGACGCCGATTATCTCAGATGGCACAGAGTTTGATGTATTGATATCCCTTTCTAAGGATTTTTTCTGGATGCCCATCGCATTTTTAATGACAGCTATTCCACCCCTCATCTGTTCTATTGTAGAAGGATAAAGGGTAAGAATAATCCCAGAGACCCCGCAACTTCCGTGAATTTCGGCTATCCTGAGAATCTCGTCTTCTGAATTGGTTTCGGTATCATAACCGCGTATGCCGTGAGTGTGTATATCTATTGTCTTCATATCGAGATTTAATGGCGTTCAAAAAACAGAGTAGATTTAACCCGGAAACCGCAATTAAAATTTTGTTCAACAGGCATAAATGCCTGCTCTTTTGAAATGAAACGGATTTTTTGTGTTAAGGCAGTTTAATAACAATCTCATATGTCCCGACACTCACTTTGTCAGCGATGCCTTTGTCCCACAATATTTCCATCATTCGCAACTTCTCATCTTTTGGCACCATGACAATCAGTTTTGAGCCGCTCCCTGCAAGCTCCTTCCATATATCAGCTTTTTCAATGGATATTGTATCTGCTGATTCAACCTGAACCGATGCCACTACAAGTCCGTGATTTAATAAAACAAAGTCTGGATTTCCTACTGAGTTTGTTCGAACATCTTTGTATTCCTTTGAAAACCTTTTTTTAAGAATCTCCACCGTTAAATCGCGTAGAAGTTTTTCGCTCATTGTCTTACCGCCCTTTGCCCTTTAAAAAATTTTCTTTACATAGTTCCTGACTAATTATTAAAGTATATCATAATGCGGTCAGATTCAGATTTAATCAAGATCCCGCCTTTTACAGACTCGCATATCCATTTCGTGGTAGAGGGCAGGTCGGTATCCCCTAACGATTTGTCAGGCATAATAAAGACGCTGCTAAGATATGGAATCTTTGCTGTCAGGGATATGGGATATAAAACAGGTATAGGGCTTGCGTTACAAAGAATGCTTTCAGAAGGTAGCCCACCTATTCCCCTAATAATCAAGTCATCAGGGTTTGCAATTTATAAAAAAGGGACTTACGGAGTCTTTCTCGGCAGGGGCGTTGCAGAAAAGGATGAGATCAAAAAAACTGTCAATGAGATAGCAGATGCAGGAGCAGATTTTCTAAAGGTTGTAAACTCAGGCGTGGTATGCACAAAGAAAGGGGGGTTTGTTACGCCGGGCGGATTTCCTATTAAATTCATAAAGGCGATATGCGATGAGGCAAAAAAAAGAAATCTTCAGGTAGCATGTCATGCAAACGGGGACGAGGCAATCAGAAATGCTATAATAGCTGGGGCTTCTTCAATAGAGCATGGCTTTTTCATATCAAAAGAGAGCATTCATCTTATGGCTGATAATAGAATCTCATGGACTCCTACAATCTTTGCACTCTCTGCTATAGCTCCCACCCTTAGTTTTTCTGAAAAGAAATACATAGAAAATGTGATTTATGGACACCTTGAATCCGTTAATTATGCCGATTCAATAGGGGTAAGACTTTGTATCGGCACTGACAGTGGGTCAAAAGGTGTAAGACATGGGGAGTCGATATTTGATGAAATGGCATTTTTCAAAAAGGCTGGAATTGCCCTTGATAAGATATTATCTTATATTTGTCTTAACCAAGAGGAAATCTCTAAAGGAAACTTTATCCTGATAAAAAAGGATTTTATAGAATCTCGCAGAATAGAAGGAGTATATCACAGCGGTAAAGAAATTGATAAACTCCTGAATGCTATACCCTGAGGTTTTAAACTTTGAATTCTCATAGGATTTGGTTTGACGCTGTTTTTGTCAATCTGATACAATATGGAAATTTGGATTTCCGGAGACTATATGAATCTGCATAATTACAGAAAATTAAACGATAAAAAAGGTTTCACCCTCGTTGAGCTGCTTGTAGTAATGGTGATTATCGGGCTGATTGCTGCTCTTGTTGGACCGAGGCTCTTTCCAAAACTGGGCAAAGGCAAACAAGCCGCCGCTAAGGCGCAGATTGAACTTCTTGGTCAAGCCCTTGACCAGTATAGGCTTGACACAGGTTCATACCCCGCAACTGAGCAAGGACTGAATGCCCTTATGACTAATCCTGGTGTAGATAAGTGGGAAGGACCTTACCTTAAAAAGGGGCTTCCTGTTGATCCATGGGGCAAGCCATACATCTACCAGCATCCCGGTTCACACGGGGAGTATGATCTATTTTCCTATGGCAGAGACGGCAAGCCCGGCGGCGAAGGTGAAGACAAGGATGTCGCAAGCTGGGAATGATGAGAACCGCTACCAAAAAATGCATTTCGTTCCAAAAGAGCAGGCATAGAAGCCCTAAAACCATTTGTTCTTGAGCACCTAAGATAAAATAAAAGGGTCAGGTCTTCACAGGCTGTTGAAAAACTATTCTAAAAGCTATTTATTTTAGAATTTTGAAACGTTAGACTATTGCACTCTTTGAACATGAAATCTTGTTAATGCTCAATAATTAGGTAACATTTTGGTATAGTAAAACATTAACCAAA
>JBBIIV010000104.1:0-6241 GCA_037446295.1 Nitrospirota bacterium | reverse complement strand
CAGATATGGGGGGAACTATGAATAATATCCCAAGTTTTTTTGTCTTTTACATCCTGATGGGAATCTTTCTACTGGCGCCCTGTGAGGGTCTATTTGCTGAAGAAAGGAAAAGTCCAATGGGCGGGGGAATTACAATAACATCAAAAACTCTCACTGCTGATAACAAGGCTAAGATCGCCATTTTTGAGGGCGCTGTCAAAGCCGTTAAAGGAGAAACGACACTTTATGCTGACAAGATGACAGTTTATTATCAGGATGAGCGTCCAGCTGGCAGTATAGAAAAAATCGAGTGCGAAGGCAATATAAAGCTCATAATGAGTGATAGGGTTATCACCTCATCTTCTGCCCAATATTTTTCCGGCGATGATGAGAAGGTTGTGTTCACAGGCGAACCGAGAGCAACGGACGGCAATAACATCATAACAGGGACGAAAATGACATACTTTTTCAAGAGCGGCAGTTATGTCGTAGAAAAAAGCAAGGTTTTGTTGAAAGACATTGAAAATCGAGGCGAGAAAAAAGTTGGCAGATAAATTAGAATCCCCGAAGGCTCTTGAGGCAAAAGGGCTTTGCAAGTCTTATGGCAAGAGATTAGTCGTCAATAATGTGAGTTTCTCTGTGACCGCGGGAGAGATAGTCGGGTTGCTTGGTCCAAATGGCGCCGGTAAAACAACAACTTTTTATATTATAGCCGGCGTTATATCTCCTGATTCCGGCAGTATTCTGCTTGATGGCAAGGAAATTGTGACATTGCCTATGTATGAAAGGGCTTTGAGGGGGATAGGGTATCTTCCCCAGGAACCCTCTCTCTTCAGAAAATTGAGTGTAATTGAAAATATCAGAGCTGTTCTTGAAATTCGTCAGGCATCATTGGGCAGCAGCAATGGGAATGATAAGCATTCAGAAGTTAGGGTGAATGAACTAATTGAGGAATTTAATCTAAAGGAATTCTGCGATAGAAACAGCTATATGTTGTCGGGAGGGGAGAGAAGAAGAGCTGAAATTGCCAGGGCTATTGCCCTGAATCCTGTTTTTATGCTTTTTGACGAGCCCTTCGCAGGAATCGACCCTATTACCATTAGCGAGCTAAAAAAGATGATGAATTACCTTAAAAAAAAGGGGTTGGGCATCTTAATTACAGACCACAATGTTAGAGAAACCTTATCAATTACTGATAGAGCTTATATTATTAATAACGGCTCTGTTCTCGCAAAAGGAAAAGCGGATGAGCTTATAGCAAATTTGTCAGTTAAGGAAGCCTATCTTGGAGAGGAGTTCAAGTTATAATGCCACTGCAAACTAGATTAGATCTAAGATTGACGCAAAAACTTATACTTACACCTCAGTTGCAGCTTGCTATTAAACTGCTGCAGTTGACACAGATAGAACTCACCCAGCTTTTGACTCAGGAGTTGGTAGAAAACCCATTTCTTGAAGAGTTCACAGATGAATTTGAGGCTGGTGATTCATTCCAGATGGAGTCTGATAATCTTGACCCAGATGAAGATTTAGAGACCCCATTGGGGAACAACCTTAATTTTACAGTTGATGATTATTTTGAGGACAGAGGTAGTGACGGAAGAGACCTTGGATATTTCTCCTCTGGACTTGAAGAACAGCCTTCTTTTGAACTCTTCCACGCAAAAAAAACAAGCCTTCATGAACATCTCATCTGGCAGTTAAGGCTTAGCGATGCTGATGCAGAGACCAGGAAGACAGCGGAGATACTAATAGGCAATATTGATGACGATGGTTACCTGCGCATTACTGACGAAGAAGCGAGTTCAATATCTCAAGCAAGTCTTGATACTGTAGCAAAGGCAAGACATTTAATCCATGACTTTGACCCTGCTGGTGTGGGCGCACGAGATTTAACGGAGTGTCTGCTTTTGCAGATAAAATTTCTTGGGCTTTGCGGAAGCCTTGTTGAGAAAATCATAGCCAACAATCTTGATGACCTTTACAAAAGGAAATATGCTCAGATAGCAAAGCTATATGAGATAACCACTGAAGATGTCGTTGCTGCTTTGAAGATTATCAAAGGACTTGAACCGCGTCCTGGCAGAAGCTTTTCGAGCGATGAAACTGTGTATATCATTCCAGATGTGTATATCTTTAAGGCGGACGGTGAATACCAGATAACCTTGAATGATGAAGGAATGCCAAAACTCAAACTTAACAATAACTATCGCCGCCTGCTTTTGCAAAAAGAACAGGTCTCGAAGGAGGATAAAGCGTTCTTGAGAGAGAGAATAAGATCGGCAGTTGAGCTTATAAAAAGCCTTGACCAGAGAAACAAGACAATATACAAGGTTTCAGAGAGTCTGCTTTCTTTTCAGAAGGAGTTTTTTGAAAGCGGAGTCAAGTATCTGAAACCCTTAACCCTCAAGGATATCGCCGCCGATATAAAAATGCATGAAAGCACAATCAGCAGAGTTACATCCAACAAGTTTCTTGCTTGCTGTCAGGGCGTTTTCAGCTTCAAGTATTTTTTTAGCAGTGCGATTCCTGCGGGTACAGGCGATGTATCATCAACATCAGTGAAAAACCTTATAAAGAAGTTAGTTGCTGAAGAAGATGCTGTCAAACCCCTTAGCGATAAGAACATTGCAGATAAATTGAAGGAATTTGACATAACAATAGCGAGACGAACTGTCGCTAAATACAGAGATGAGTTAAGAATCCCACAGCAAAGCCACAGAAAAAAATAGTAGGTAAAATTGTTTTAAACATAACAAAAGAGAGTGGAGGGCAACTATGAATATTATAGTTAATGGTCGTCATCTTGAGATTACGCCTGCATTAAGAAATTATGCCGAGGAAAAAATAGGCAAGTTTGAAAAGTATATAGCCAACATTACTGAAGCCGTCGTCACCTTGAGCGTGGAGAAATACAGGCACAAAGCGGAAGTTCTCATTAAAGTCAATGGCTATCTGATACAGGCTGAAGGTATAACCGGAGAGATATATTCTTCTATAGACGAGGTTGTTGAAAAGCTTGAAAAACAAGCTAAAAAATACAAGGAAAAGCTCCATTCGTATAGAAAAAATGAGAGGAGGGCAGGAGGGACAGCTATATCGACACAGGTTGAGAAAGGACGGATAATTAAATATAAGAAATTCGATATGAAACCTATGGCGCCAGAAGAAGCCGTTGACCAGATGGAGCTTCTGGACAAGGATTTTTTTGTCTTCGTCAATGAGAAAACTAGTTTAATAAACCTTGTTTATCGTAGAAAAGATGGAAACTATGGACTGATAGAGCCTACAATATAGTTTATGCTCAAAATTCCTTACATCACATCGCAGAATTTCCCTCTCGAAAGCTCAGAGGGAAATTCTGCGGTAACAATTCAATCATTGTTTCACTCTTTTGCCTGCAGTAAGCCTGTGTTGTCAACTTGGCTGGGGATTGAGAGCTGATTTTAACCTTCACGCATCGAGGAAGAGAGTTTTTTAGGGAGTTACTGTCTTCATCAGTAGTTATATATTCTGAAAATGTCTGAAAAAATGTGCCCTCATATCGAGATTATCATCATCACCGGACTATCAGGTTCAGGCAAGACCGTTGCGCTCAGATCCCTTGAAGATATGGGCTTTTTTTGCATAGACAATCTTCCAATAAAACTTCTAGACACTTTTTTGTCATCTGTGAATTCAAATCTTAGAAAAATAGCCATCAGTATAGATATCAGAGAAGGTGAATATCTTCCTGATATGTATAAACTTTTATCCTTTCTCAAGGATAAATATAAAATTCAAATACTTTTTTTTGAGGCAGACACGGATGTTATCATCCGCAGATATAAAGAAACGAGACGCCCCCATCCTTTAGCAAAGCTTAAGGGGACTGAAACCCTTGAAGATGCATTAAGTGAAGAACAAAGACTTCTTTCACCGATAAGGGATGCTTCTGATAAGATAATAAACACTTCTCATTACTCCCCTCACCAACTCAGAAGATTTATGTCGCTTCTTTACGGAAACAAAGATACCGATAAGGGCTTGTATGTTTTATTGATTACATTCGGTTATAAATACGGGATTCCTCAAAATATTGACTTGCTTTTCGATGTCAGATTCTTGCCTAATCCTTATTTTATCCCCGAACTTAAACCCTTGAAAGGCACAGAAAAAGCTGTAGTTGATTTTGTGCTGAATCACGCAGAAACAAGAGATTTTCTACGGCATATAAATATGTTCCTTGATTTTTTGATTCCCCAGTATATAAACGAGGGACGGTCATATCTTGTCATAGGTATAGGTTGTACGGGAGGGCAGCATCGATCCCCCGTCATAGCCAAAGAGATTGGAAGTCACCTAATTACATTTCACAATATAAGCCCTGAGATTGTGCATAGGGAGATAGAATGAATTATTCTTAGTTTATGGGCATAAAACAAAAACCAACAATCAACACGGATGATTTTATCGCCGGCATTAGACGCGAGAAAGCAAACCTCCAGAAGGTTTACCGCGACTTAGCTCTTAAATTATACCCCCATGTCTGCGCCAGATGCGGGCGTGAATTTATGGGTAAAAGAATTCGAGAATTAACAGTTCACCATAAAGACCATAACCATGACAATAACCCTCCTGACGGGAGCAATTGGGAACTGCTTTGTATTTACTGTCATGATAATGAACACTCGCGTTATCTGGACTCTGAATGGAGCGCTACAACGACAAATGAAGAAGGCATCAAGCCCCCCTCCGGCAACAAGCCATTTGCCGGCCTTGCAAATTTGCTAAAACAAAAAAACAAAAATGCGAATGAATCCTGAAAAACCTGCGACAAAAGATAAAATGAGTCTTAACGAAACCTCAAACATCAAGAGACCCTCATGGGAGGAATATTTTATAGAGATTGCCAAGATTGTTTCTTCCCGCTCTACCTGTATCAGGCGGAGATACGGGGCGGTAATCGTAAAGGATAATGTGATTGTGAGCACTGGGTATAACGGCGCGCCGAGAGGCTCTATAAATTGCATTGATTTGGAGAAATGCAAGAGAAAAGAACTCAATATACCGGCTGGAGAACGATATGAACTGTGCGAGGCAGTCCATGCTGAACAAAATGCAATCATCAACGGCTCTCCTGAGAGAATGAAAGATGCTATCATATATATCGCTGGTTTCGAAGAGAACGATTCTTTTGCTGACAGTAAGCCGTGCCTTTTGTGTAGCAGAATGATAAGAAATGCCCGGATCAAACAAATTGTCTATCTCACAAAAGAGGGTGGGATTATCAAAATTTAAAACATGCTGAGGCTTGATTAACCTTACACTTGCTCTTTTAGATTCAACCCTTTATAAACCCAGAATTGTCATTAGAAATATTCATCTAATGACAATTCTGGGATAAATATAATGGCATTAAACAAACCTGAAAACATATATAGCTGTTTTAACAGCCCTGCTCATGTTGCCAATGCTAAAAAAATGCAGGAAGAGCTGAGAAAAAGCATTATCATAGCGCCTCTTAAAAAAGAACCATCATATATAGCTGGAGTGGATGCAGCCTTTATTCATGACAAAATAATCGCCGTCGCCGTTCTTTATGACTATCCGAGAATATCTTACTTAACTCAGGCATATTCAATAGAAAAAACCCTTTCCCCTTATATTCCCGGATTTCTCTCTTTCCGAGAAGGGCAATCGGTTATAAATGCTCTGAAAAGTCTTCAGGCACAGCCTGATGTAATACTATTTGACGGACACGGCATTGCCCATCCAAGAGGTGTCGGGATAGCCTCGCATATCGGAGTAATGCTTGGCATTCCTTCTATAGGATGTGCCAAATCAAGACTTATAGGTGAATATAAAGAGCCTAAAGCCCAAAAAGGCAGTTGGTCAAATTTGCTATATAAAGGCAGAAAGGTTGGCGTTGTTCTGAGAACACGAGCGAATGTTAAGCCTGTCTTTGTATCGCCTGGACACCTCCTTGATATAGACTCATCTATCAAAATAGTTCTTGATTGCACAACCAACTTCAGAGTGCCTGAGCCGCTCAGAAACGCCGATAAGATCTCTAAAAAACTTAAAAAAAATTTCATCTGAGCAAAACACTCTGTCAAACTATAAGACTACTTGTAGAAGGTGATGTAAATTCATATCTGTCCAAAATAATTTTTTAGATGCTATACAATCGTATGAATATGATACGATTTCTGAAGCCAAAGCCACGGGTAACCTCGACGAGGCTGAAGTCGAAGCGGAAGACTCGACCCAGATGCTGAGA
>JBBIIV010000103.1:0-6269 GCA_037446295.1 Nitrospirota bacterium | reverse complement strand
CATGATGAAAATCTATCAGATTACACTACTTTTTGTCAATAAATAGAACCGTCCCATTTCTTTGCATTTATACGAGGCAACTTCTCTGTCAGCTTATAAGTAGATACGTCTATCGGCTTTTTCGTGTCTTTCAAGGCATATTCAACTATCGTCCGGCTTTTGTCTTTGCACAAAATAATGCCGATGGAAGGATTCTCATCCGGAAGTTTTGCTCTGTCGTTCAGGGCGGAAAGATAAAACTGCATCTTGCCCGCATATTCAGGCTTGAACGCCCCTATTTTTATTTCTATTGCAATAAGGCAGCGCAGTTGCCTATGATACAAAAGCAAATCAATAAAAAACTCGTCTCCGTCTATCTCCATACGGTATTGATTGCCCACAAACGCAAAATAGCCGCCCATTTCTATAAGGAACTTTCGGACATTTTCCAAAAGCGCCAGCTCAATCTCCTTTTCGGAGTGTTCTTCGCCGAGTTCCAAAAAATCAAATGAATATTCATCCTTAACTGCCAGCTTTGCCTGATGCCTATATTTTTCAGGGACGGTTTTATCAAAATTTGTTTGATTCGCCATAAACCGCTCAAATGCGGCCGCTTCAAGCTGGTTTATCAAGACATCTTTTGTCCAGCCGAATTTTTTTGTTGCCTTAATGTAAAATTCACGCCGGATGTCGTCTTTGCAACGCTCCATGATAATTACATTCTTAGTCCAACTAATTTCTGCAACCAATGGCTGCAGTTTTTGATTGTCTTTGTAAGTCAAATAAAATGTCCGCATATTCCAGAGATTTCTTGCAGAAAACCCCTGTATTCCCGGAAATTCTTTTTGCAGGTCTTTTGCCAATGTCTCAACAATCGCCTTGCCCCAGCCAAGCTTTTCCTGTTTTGCAACTATTGACTTGCCTATATCCCAGTAGAGATTTATAAGCTCTTTATTTACAGCTTTGAGAGCGTCATATTGAGCTTTATATATGCGCTCTTTGATTTCTTTAAAGAAGGTTTTATACTCCGCTCTGATTATAGCCTTCATTTATTTTGCCTCAGGTATATTGTAAATAATGCGTCTGCTTCAGATTGAGTTAGCATCTATTTCATCTCCTCCTCTCCACACACTTCCGCAATAATTTTTTCAATTTACCTTTCCGCTTCTTGTCGCAAAAGACCCAAGCCTTCTAATGCATTCAGTCTATTGCCTTCCACAGCTTGACCCCATTTTCGATATAATTTATTACCCATTCTTGCTCTAAAAGTTTTTCCAATATTGATATTATTTCATCTTTCGGCTTGCCTAATTCCTGAGCTATTTTCCATAGCGGCATTGATCCTTGTTCTGAAAGAAGTTCTATTATTTTATCTTCAATTGTTAATGTAATTTTTGGGTAAGTTTCGTGGCATTCTTCAAAACTGTCTTTTATATACTCCTCAGAGTCAATTTCTTTCTGAAGAGCACTGCTAATAATTTCTTCATCTATTTTTTGAGATGCCAGTTCTACTAAAAGACTGTCTATCGCTTCCTTTGGGTTAGCATAATATCTGCGGGATGAAATCCTATGCACAAACCAGCCATATCGTTCTATGATATCTTGTCTCTGATAATCTTCTTCTCTCAACTCCCCATCTTCATAATGAAACTCTCCATCACATTCCACAGCCATTCGTCTGCCTTCTTTATCAATCACAACAAAATCTATAAAGAATCCTGCGCACGCCACCTGCGCGTACACTTCTAATCCGCTATTCACAAGGTCATCAAATACATCTCGTTCGAAATCACTCTGGCATTTTTCTTTTTCGTTTGGATTGCCAAGCCTGTTATATGAAAAATTTTGAACCGATAAAACATGGTTTAAATAGTCTCTAATAAGCCCTTTTGGAAAATTATCTTTTGGAAGCGATATAAAACAGACAACTTTTCTTCTTGCTCTGCTAAAAGCAACATTTAGACGACCTAATGAGTGATCATCATCCTTTTGCAATGCATGAATTGTCCCTGGTTTTGAATTCGGCGCATATCTAAAGGAATAAAGAATTAAATCTCGCTCATCGCCCTGAAAGCCGTCTACAGTAGAGGCAATCATCTCGTGTTCTTTAAGAAGATGCGGATATTCTTCAAGTGTCTCATACATCATGCCTTGCAGAAGCGATGCCTGATGTCTGAAAGGTGACAAGATGCCAACAGTCAGTTTTTCATCTTTCTTATCGCCAACAAGTTCTCCGTTGTCGAGCATTCTTTTTAGTTCAGCTATTACGGCATTAGCCTCTACAACATTTTGCTTTGTATTCTCAGGGTCATCATAAGCTCCATTGATTAACCGAATCTCCATACATGGATTAAACTTTTTTCTACGGAATGGGGTCAGTATTTTTAACTGATTGTTGTAAAAATGCTTATTTGAAAATTCTATTATGGGAGGTTCGCATCTGAAGTGTTCATTCAAAAATACGGGGCTGATGTCTTGGCAGCCGATAGCAAGATCCAATAGAGAATTTCTACCATGCAGAAATGCCTCTTTGGGGTGATTATCGAGTTTGTGTTTTGTTAGATTAAGCTGAACTACTGAATCACTTAGGAATTGAGTATTAGGATTCTTCATCTGTTTGCTGTCTCCAACAACAATCATTCTTTTAGCGCGATATGCTAAATGCAAAGCAGTTGCCTGATTACATTGCGACGCCTCATCAACGATAAGATAGTCAAACAGACCAGCTTGCAGTGGGAATATTCGTGCCACATCTTCAATACTCATTATCCAGCAAGGGAATACCGAAAGAAGCTTCATATAGTCAATTTGATCACGCAATTGAACAAATGAATATGTCTTTCGCTTCCTTTTCAATATCTGCTTCAATTTGTTTATAAGGAATAGAGTTTCCCGATTAGATTCTGCTTTTTTCAATGCCAACCTGCGGCTCGTATCAAGAATTTTTTCTATAAGCCTACGAGAATCCATTTTAAGAATTTTTATTCTCGCAGCAATCTCATTAATGTTGTCAGGATTTTCTACAAGATCATTTTTAATAAATGATAAAAGCCTAAAAGCCTCTATAACGAGGTCGGGCTTTTTTAATGCGGAGATATCACTTCCTTGAAGAATTTTTTCTCGTATTTTTGTGCATGTATTAATAAGGGTTTTTAATTGATTTTGCTCGTGGGATTTAAGTTTTTCATAGTCCTTAAAATATGGATATAATTTTTTAAGCCTACCAATAGTCTCGTCTTCTTTTTTATTTTGTGTTAATCGGAATATTGCTTCTTCAAGCGAAGAAAATATTGAATCACAAAGGCTTGCAAAATGATGATTATTAGCCTTAAGCTTACCCAGTTTGTCTCGCGCCTCTAAATAAGTTTTAGTTTGTTCAAGGCATTCCTTAAATGCCGAAATTTCTTCACTCGTAGAAATTTGCGTTAGTCTATCTTCAGTTGCTTTGTTAATTGTGTCGTATTGAGTTAACGAAAGCTTATTTAGTGCTAATATAACATTTACATATTTTTGTCCAATGTTAGCATTATGATGAAGTTCTCCGATTGATGACTTTAAAGATGCTTTTTTAATTGGAATACCCATTTCATCCAGATATTTGAGGTTTGCCGCTATCTGATTTCTTAACGTCCAATGATTATTCCATGCCTTGAGTTTCTTAAGGACGGCATCTCGTATTTTATACTCTGGTTTGGGTAATTTCTTAGATATAAAAAACTTGCGTGCGCTCCTTGCTTTAATGGAAAAATGCCATTTCCACCATGAATTTTTTGAATTATTTAAGATATCTAAATTAAAAACTGCTTCTTCAAGGGTTGGATTATCAGGATATTCAGGATAACCGTCTTCTATACCGTATTCTTTTAATGTTTGCAATTTTGATATCAACTCTTCTGCACACTTGACGATATCATCTATCACACTTTCATATTTAACTGAAGTTTTTTTGACTGTTTGAAAGTCTAAATTCAAATTGTATACTTCAGATAAAGTCTTTAATGCTGATATTAGATTCCAACAATATTTATCCACCCATCGGGTTAAATTACATAAATAATTGATACATTCATCAAAACTAAAAGTTGATTGTGAAAACTGTTGACAGAAACTTAGAATGCCATGTCTCTCAGAAAAGAGATTTTCTTTAACCCATTCATATGTAGAGATAAGCTGTCCAATATTTTCTATTGTGACATCTATAGTCTGATCATAAGAAAATATTTTCTCGATTTCATAATAATGTTCTTTGATTTTTTGCAAAAGTTCCCTATATTTTGATAATGCAGAAGCAATGGCAAACTCCTTGCCTTCATGAATTGAGTCAGATAGATCAATTAAATCATAATCTCTTATTTTGTGATACTGCTGATATTTGGAATATTTTTCTCTTTCAAGGATTTTGAGTTCTGAAAACCTAATCTGTAGTTTTTTTATGTTGTCGTCTAATTTCTTTAATTCTGCTTTTCGGTTCTCTAATAGCTCATTTAAGTGATTAACATCGCTGCCGCTGACATGAGAGTGAAAGCTTTCAATTTTATTTGTAAGTTCATTAATAGACTCTTTTTCACCTTTTAACAATGACATTGCAAGGTAATCTATTTTGGGCATGGCTTTAGTAATAACTTCAAGGGCCTTGTTTTGATGGCTTGAAACGAGCACTGTCTTGCCGTTGGCTACAAGATGACAGATAAGATTGACTATAGTTTGAGATTTACCCGTTCCAGGCGGTCCTTGTATAACAAGAAGGCGTGCTTTTTCTGCTTTAACTGCTGCAAGGCGCTGACTTATATTGCTTAACAACGGAAATAGCAGAGGCGGTAATTTTGTGTTTGTTGAGTGGTTTTCCACCTCCACGCTGTTTTCATCCCCAACTGGCATAGACAATATAGTATCTATGACTGTCTCGCCATCTGTCTTTTCTTTTTGTGCTATTTGAGCTAAATCGTCAACAAGGTAAGCACCCGTTCTCTTTGCATTTACAATGATAGAAGTATTAATGGCTTTAGCGCCATCAGATTCCCTCGATTCCAGTGCAGTCTTCAAACTCGCTGGTTGAGATGAGTAGGTTATGCCTTTAAATCCCTCGACTAATTCAGAAAGTATTTTTATTATTTCCTTAATTGTTGATAACTCAAAATCTTCACGATGAAGATATGGTAAAATTCGCTGCCGAATCATCTCAACATCTTCATCCGACTCAACAAAGTGTTTAACCAATTGAAAATTCAAAGCAGGAATTTCAAAATCTCTGAAAAGTGATATGAGGTTTTTTAGGGGCTCATATTCTATACGAGCTTTATAATAAAAAAGAGGAGCACAGAATTTTTTATTCCCTACCTTACCAGTGACTAACGGGAATCCAATAATCACTTCACGGTTATATGGATCAAATTGCTGTTTCCTGTATATTGCAACAAGAATTGCAGAAGCTTTTTTCTTTTCATATTCTTCCAAATTACTGTCAATAGCTGATGTGTCAGAATCTTCAAAAAGTCCTCTTTGTTTTTCTTTTTGTTCCTCTTGGTCTTCAATCTCATTGGCGGTCTCCACGATTTTATCAACATCATCTGAGGATGCTTTTTCGATCTTAAACCTAATTATGCCGTTTGTTATAAGCTCTTCAATTTCAGGAATAAACAAGCTGAGGTCCGTGGTTAATCCATATCGCAAAACTGCATTGATGTCTATAAAATGCTTCCCCGCTTGACTGGAAAGAGAAAATAAAAGATCCCTGTAATATTTGGCGAGACTGCTAAGTTTATTCATAAAAGAATTATTCCTACACTTCGGGCTTTCCTTGTTATCATCTGCATCAATTACCGTCTAATGCTTCGGCTATGAATTTTATAGGATCTTTTCGAGACTTTAAATATTCATCAAACTCCAATTGATTCTTAACAGCTAAAAGATATAATCTTTTAAGTCTATTCCCATCAACTAAGATTATGTTTTTATTCTTACTAAATTCTTTAGCTTGTTCAGAAAAGTTCGTTGTCGTAATAAAATAACCAAACTCTGCGTCTGCATGAACCTTTGCTCCAAAAAATTCTCTGATGTCTCTTGCTGAAATATTCTGATCTTCAGCATAGCATTTGCATTGAACAATACATTTTCTTCCAGAAATATCTTTTATCAAAAGGTCTATTCCTTCATCACCTGTAACTTGTGTTAGTTGGCCTGAAAAGATATTGTCCCTTCCTTTAGTTGAAGTAGGAAGGACTCTCTGCCACATATATTAAGCAGCGACCTCCTTTCTGTCAATGTTTTTTTGCTGCAAGGCAGCAATTAGT
>JBBIIV010000102.1:2236-6341 GCA_037446295.1 Nitrospirota bacterium | reverse complement strand
TGAAGATATTGATGACCTGATAGCTGACCTAAATCAGGCGCTTAATCGGATCTAATGGATCACAAATAAAGATGCGTTTGTTAAAAACTGACTATATTTATATTTATACAAAGGAAGCTGAGAAGAATTTCTTTAATATATCTGAGAGCGAATCTTCATCGAACGGTTTAATAAGGTAATCATCAGCCCCACTTTCCTCTGCCTTCTTTTTGTGTTTCTGCCCGCCTCTTGAGGTAAGTACAACCAGGGGAATACCCTTAAGTTTATCCGAAGCCTTCACTCTGCTGATAAACTCATAGCCATGCATCACGGGCATCTCAAGATCGGTGATGATCATATCCACAGGTTTTTCATAAAGTATATTCAACGCCTCAACGCCATTGGATGCTGAATAAACCTTGAATTTTTTTGCCTCAAGGAAAACGCTTACATATTTCCTTACACTGATAGAATCATCTGCGACGAGGATTGTCTTGCCTGAATAATCTTCTATAATAGGCTGGACTGCTGCCAAGCCCTTCAGCTGTTCCTCAAATATTGCTATGGGATTGATGACAAATCTTATGCTTCCATCGCCTGAAATCGTTGTCCCTGAATATATCTCCAGCCCCTTAAGAAAAGTATTTAATGGTTTTATGACCGTCTCTTCGTGACCTATCACTTCATCAACAATCAGTCCAACATTCTTATTGCTGACATTACACACGATAACATAGTTAAGCTGTCTGTTAGTTCTTTCAGTTAGACCAAGCACTTCTGAAAATTCTTTGGCGATAATATCTTTTCCTCTATAGTCGATAAAACCTTTTTCAGAAATATCAGTGAACTGCATTATCTCATCTACAAAACTCGCAGGTATTACAAACATCAGGGAACTTATACGAAAAAGAATGACATTAGATATCGCAAGAGACGAAGGCACCTTTATTTTGATAGTAGTTCCATGTCCATCGTCAGTGGAAACCTCAATAATACCATTTATACCAGCTATCATTCTTCTGACAGCATTCATTCCTATGCCTCTGCCTGCTGCCATATCAAGGCTTTCGGCAGTCGAAAATCCTGGAACGAATATTAATGAGATCAGTTCTTCTTTAGAGGGCTTGTCATCAGCATTTAACAGTCCTCGCTCAACTGCTCTTTTAAATATTTTATCGGTATCTATGCCTCTGCCGTCATCTATTACTTCTATTATCACTGTGCCGCCAGCCCTGCTCGCAGACAAAGTAACAGTCCCATCAGGTTTCTTGTTTTTTTGCGTTCTCTCTTCAGCTTTTTCGATGCCGTGAATTATAGAGTTCATAATCAAATGCATGAGAGGGTTAAATAGCCTTTCAAATATAACCCTGTCAATTTTTGTGAGACTCCCAGATATGAGAAGTTCGACATTTTTGCCATGCTGTTTGGCTATATCTTTTATTGGTTTCACAAATCGCTTGAATAATATCCCTATTTCCATCATTCTTGCGTCAGTAAGGTCGGACTTGAGGAGCTTAATCATGGTGTCCATATCTTTGACATCAGAGCCGAAGTATTCAAAGAAATCCCTGAGTTCTTTCAATGACTCAGTTATATCATTTGTTATTTCTTGCAGCTTTCTTGAAAACAAGTTAAGTTCATCATATCTGTCAAACTCAAGTTCTCCGAATTCAGATAGAAGTGGATCGACATACTTGACATTTTCAGGCAGAGAATATGAATACCTTTCAGCAAAATCATTAACCTCCATCAGCAACCTTCTGCCCGTGAAAAAGATTTCATCTGATATGTCAGCAATATTCTTTGTCTTGCGCAGAATGTAATTCTTCTTAATAGTCAACTCGCCTATAAGGCTTAACATATCCTCAATCTTTTGAGCATCCACCCTGATGAAGTTCCCCATAAAGAGTTCGGATTCCTGTCTTGCCTGTTTGAGCCTTTCATCGATCGTTTTTTGAGAAACATCCTTCTCTTCAGCTGGACGGTATGAATCTAAAACCAAAGCGCTACCAGCGCCGGTAATATCAGGGTTAACAGTTCTTGCGGATGTTAGAATTTCCTTGGCTTTATTCAAGATCTGGTTGCCAGCTTCCATGTCCTCATTTATTCCTTTAGATATCCCTGACAATAGAGATTTTATTCCGTCAAGCATATATAATAGCGCTTCGATTACGGCGCTGTTGATCTTTATTGTCTGATTCATTAAACCTTCGAGTATGTCTTCCATCCTGTGGGCAATATTGCTCGTTGTGGTCAATTTAACAAGTGCGGCAGAGCCTTTGAGGGTATGAGCAGATCTAAAAAGCTCTTCTACGAGATTCTTTTTGTCAGGAGATGTTTCAAGCTCTGAAATCCCTTTCTCAAGCACGCTTATATGGTCGGCTGCCTCGGAAACAAAATACCCGAAAAGTTCTGTTTTATCTATCATCGGTTTGCCTCGTTTCTTTTATGCGGTATGTCTGAAAAAAGGTTTTTATATTTATAACATCATCAACAATAATATCAGGGTCAAATGATATAAAAAATGGAGCAATTTCCGAAAGAAAGCCGATATGTTCATCCTCGACATCTACAACAATCAGTTTGCAGTCATTATATAAGGGTTTTTCAATGGGGTAAATCTTCGAGAGGTCAATAGCCGGAACAATCTTGCCATGAACAGGCATCGCGCCGTAAACATATTCGGGTGCTCCGGGGACAGGAAATATTTTAACTATATCAATAACTTCTTTTACTACCTCAGTAGGCAAAAGGAATTCTTTTTCTCCGACACTAAAGACGCAGTAACTGGTTTCTTTAATTGCTTCCTTAATCATCTTGCTGTCACCCTAACAATTTCTTAACCGCCGAAAGAAGTTCAATAGGTTTACACGGTTTTGTTAGATATGCATCTGCACCTTGTCTTGTCCCCCACATTCTATCGCTTTCCTGGTTTTTAGATGTCAGCATGATTATGGGAATATTCTTTGTTTTATCATCTTTTTTGAATTCTCTGCACAACTGGAAACCATTTTTTTTGGGCATTACCACATCCAGAATTATAAGATCAAAGGGCTCACTTTTGACCATTTTCTCAGTCTCTTCTCCGTCCATTGCGGCAAAAAGTTTGTGGCCAGATTCGTTAAGCACTGATTTAATAAATTGCAAATCTGTCTGACTATCTTCGGCAATGAGAATCCTTGCCATTTAAACCCTCCTTCTAAATAATTTTAATAATTCTTGCATTAATAAGCACATAGAAAGATCTCTTTCCTGCGGCGGTTTCAATATTTGCAATGTCTAATATATCGCTAAATGATCTTTCTCCATTCACGCAGGCGCATATTATAAGCTCGTTTTTATTTAAATTGTAATTTTTGAGCGCCGTATCAGACACTGTTTTTATAAATTTTGTGCTGTCATCAAAAACACCTGCAAAAACCTTCTCGTTAACGTTTCTTGATGCCTCTATAAGAACATCCGATATATTAATGGAAGATGTATTAACGACCGAGCTACTCTCCATAGCGCCTGCTTTCTCGATTGCAAAGCTCCCTGCCTCCAATTCCATAATTGCACATATAGTATCATAAACACTTTTTTTTGTCTGTTCCAATATATCTTGTGATATGGGAACAGTTGAATCAGGCATGTTAACTTTGGTGGTTTCATATGCCGCTTCAAGACCTTTTCTTAGTGAGGCATGTGTTATATTGTTATTGTTAGTATATATGTCTGCGCTCAAGGCTTCTGAGAAAATGGAGAGTTTAGCGTTCAGCCCCTTAGAGGCTGTTAGATAAAGAATATCTGTAATTGCAAAATCAGCAAGGTTGCCTGAAAGAATAATATTAGTTGACTTTATGACCCCTGCTTGTTTGAGTATATCTGAGATGCTCTTTTGTAATGTAAACTGGAATTCATCTTTAAGAAATTTCATTGTAACCCTCTCGACTGTTTTTTCCATATCGGTTTCAAATTGTAATTTTTCTCCAATTTTAGATACTACAGGCTGCACTTCAGAAGTCTCAAGAGGCTCTATGACGGGGGTAGCCTCTGGTAGTTCAAAAATTGGTGGTTCGACCTGAAGAGGCTCTACAGGCTGCACTTCAGAAGTCTCAAGAGGCTCTATGGCGGGGGTAACCTCTGG
>JBBIIV010000102.1:0-2136 GCA_037446295.1 Nitrospirota bacterium | reverse complement strand
CTACAGGCTGCACTTCAGAAGTCTCAAGAGGCTCTATGGCGGGGGTAACCTCTGGTAGTTCAAAAATTGGGGTATCCGACAATATCGGCGTAACTATATCTTCAGGCTGAGGCTGTAAGATTGTCTCCTGCATCTCGACTATAGAGTTTACTTTATGAGCTAGATCAACGCTCTTAAATGGCTTAATAAAATAGTCAACAACCCCAAACCTTTCAAGAAATTTTTTGCCTACATCTTCTCCTTTGCCGGTAATGAGTATAATCGGAATATTCTTAAGTGATTCGTCGTCTCGTATTGCCTGGCAAAATTGATAACCACTTAGTTTCGGCATAATAAAGTCAACGAGTATCACGGTAGGCATCACTTCCTTAGTAGTTTTAAGCCCTTCTTCGCCATCCTCCGCTGTAAAAACCTCATAGCCTTCCTCCTGTAAGGCAACTTCCGCCATTTTTCTGACTATAGGACTGTCATCAATGACTAACACACGCCCCTTGTTCATAACATTGTCTCCTGTTATATAAAATTTTACTACACACTATAATAAATAAACTTGTTGTGGCAACTAAATTATTATTATTCAAATTATAGTGCTAAATAATAGGCATGTCAATAAAAAATTTTTTACTTTTGAGCCTCCTGCAGCATTAAAGTGGCAGGAAAATCAATATATTCAATCTTTTATAGTTATCGCACGATTTAACGCTTTACAATAGATTCTCAAACTGTTTGGAGAAACCTGAGCGCTTTTGCGTGCAATGACTTATTGCCAGAAGCTAGGATAGAGATGCTTTTTTCGAGCCCAATTGGAATACATTCAATAGAACTTCCTATCAAATCCGTAAAAACCCCTCCCGACTCTTTTACAAGCAGCCAGCCGCCTGCATAATCAAAACTTCTTGAAGGCGCGGGGCTGACAAAAACGCTCACCGAACCGTATGCTACATGTGCAAGGTCAAGGGCTGTTGCGCCAAGGCATCTTGTCCTTCTCGCCTCAGACAGCAGATTGATTATATTAGAAATATCCCTTCTTGGCGATTGCGCTTCATAAGCGATTAGGTAAAAAATATCATCCGTTTGGGAATAAATTCTTTCCCCATTGAAATAAGCGCCCTTGCCCGACTCTGCCCAAAATTCATCCCCTGTTAAGAGGTTTATAATATACGCAAGAGAAATGCTGCCGATAGTTTCATTATCAGCGACCGCGATCGATGAACAGTAAATAGGGATGCCAGTTATGGCATTTTTGCTTCCATCGATTGGATCGATAAGCACATTTCTGCCTCCTCCTCTGATTTTTCTGTATCCAAATTCCTCTGAAACTATATTTAAAGGTTCATTAATCGCTTCTAAACGACTTATAATAATGTCCTCAGCCTTTTTGTCTATCGGAAAAGTTTTATCCCCCGAGGCGCCTTTGCCTAAAGACACAGATGTAAATGGTCTTAGTCTGATACTCCCAATCTGGTCTAAAAGCTCCTTTCCAATGCCTCTCAAGGTTTGAATGTTCAAATTAAATATTAGCTCCAAAAACTCATATTTTGCTTAATATAGCTGTAATTATGCCTGAACGATTGCTTGCGCCAAGCTTCACCATTATGAGTTTCATATAACTTTTTATGGTATTAGGACTCAGACCGAGAGAATAGGCTATTTGTTTATTACTCTCGCCATTTATAAGAAGCTTAATGATCTCCCTCTCTCGATTACTTAACTGGCATTGGCGAAATGCCTTCAGAAGATTCTGGTTGTCACCGGCGAACCTTTGAATGATAAAAATATAACTGTTGATGGCACTATTGCCGCTTTGGGGATAAAGGATGATCCCTTTTACTGAGTATCTCCTTCTATAACTCATTATTGTATCCAGATGAATCAGCATTGACTCAGAAGCAGGTTTATTTTCACTCTTATCAGTTAGCTTTGTTTGAAGTAAGTTCATCCACTTTGTGCATAAAGAAGACAAAAGATTTGGACTAAGCTTATTTTTTGAAGTGTCTGATGTTTGATTCGAAAGTATTTGTAATGCCTCTTGATTTAAAAAAATCTTCTGCCTGTTTTTTAATGATCGTGGGGAGTAGAAGATAAAGGCAGTAGTAGAAAGGAGATCTTCATCATGACCCTTTAGATTTATTTCTA
>JBBIIV010000101.1:0-6341 GCA_037446295.1 Nitrospirota bacterium | reverse complement strand
AACCTTGAAATTGCCTTAGAAATAGTTTTGAAGAATTTCTATATCGGGATTCGGGGTTTTTCTGAATAATTGTGAAACTTATCATTCTGTGCTAACATATAGCGTTATCAATCTAAGGCATTCTTTTAAACGGATATTTGTAATTTCTTACAAACTACAAAAAACAATCTAATACACTTAGGATGTGCATATATGAAGAACCCTTTAGTCGGCATAATTATGGGAAGCGATAGCGACCTTCCGGTTATGGAAAGAGCCGCTCAGGTATTGAAAGAATTTGGAGTCCCCTATGAAATTTCCATTAAATCCGCTCATAGAACACCTGATGAGATGTTTAAGTATGCGGAAGAAGCAGAAGATAGAGGCATAGAAATAATAATAGCAGGCGCAGGTGGAGCCGCTCATCTGCCGGGCATGACCGCTTCAAAAACTACATTGCCTGTCATCGGGGTGCCTATACCGCTAACCCATTTGAATGGAATGGATTCCTTATTGTCTATAGTGCAGATGCCCAAAGGGATTCCTGTAGCTACCGTTGCAATTGGCAATGCGGAGAATGCAGGGCTTTTGGCTGCTCGGATACTGGGCATTAAATATCCGGGTATTAGGAGCAAGGTTGCTGAATATATGAATAACATGCGGGAAAAGGTTCTCGCAACAAAAATAATTAAGGGTTAAATAGTTCCAATGCCCTTTTATCCAGGCTCAACAATCGGTACTATAGGCGGCGGGCAACTCGGCAGGATGCTTATACTGGAATGTAGAAGAATGGGGTATAAGACCGTTGTTCTCGACCCTGACAATACATGTCCGGCGGCTCAGGTCGCAAATGCATCGTATGATTTGCCTCAGGTTTCTGATTTTATCAAGGCGTGTGATGTTGCTACCTATGAATTTGAACATGTTAATATCGAAGCCCTATTAGAAATAGAGAGACATATTCCTTTATTGCCTTCTTCCGCCGTTCTTAAGATCAAACAAACGAGGGCAAGTGAAAAAAGTTATCTAAAAGAGAAGGGCTTTCCTATTCCTCATTTTCAGATATTTGAAGATACTTCCAATATCCCCTCATTTATAGAAAAAAAGCAAGTCGTAATAAAAAAATCGAAGGGAGGATATGACGGCAAAGGACTATATACGATCAAATCCTTGTCTGATTTCGAAACTATAAAAAACCAGCTTGCTGATGAGGAGTTTGTAGTTGAGGATCTCGTTCCTTACATTAAGGAAATTTCCGTTATCTGCTGTAGAAATATCAAGGGCAATATTACCGCCTATCCTATCGCCGAAAATGTCCATGACAAAGGCATTTTACTTTATACGCTTGCGCCTGCAAAGATAACTGAAAAAGCAAAAAACAGGGCTTATGAGATCGCCTTCCAATTGATAAAAGCGCTTGACATTAAAGGTCTGCTGTGCGTTGAGATGTTCCTGTTAGAAAATGATGAAGTTCTTATAAACGAGTTCGCTCCAAGACCTCATAACTCCGGGCATTATACAATGGATGCCTGCGATGTATCACAATTTGAGATGCTTTTGAGGGCGGTATGTGGTTTTCCCATGGTGGCCACTCAAAGCCTCTGTAATGCAGCGATGCTCAATATCATCGGCAAGGGAATAGATGATCTCGATTTCGAAAAAATCCTTTCGATTCAGGGCGTAAAGATTCATCTATATGGCAAAAAAGATGTGCGAAGCGGAAGAAAAATGGGGCATATTAACATTGTAGGTAAAGACTTAGAAGATGTAAGAAAAAGACTCGAATTTATTAAAAATATTGTTTATCGACCTGTTTAAATTAATTCGCAAAATCAAAATAAAGGAGGTTATTTAATATGCAATGCCCAAGATGCAATCAAGACTTAATCGAGGTTAATAAACACGGTGTAGTAATTGATACCTGCACAGCGTGCGGCGGCGTCTGGCTTGATAAAGGTGAAATGGGAAAAATCGTCTCCAGAATTAAAGAGGCTGAAGCGGCTATTGATCAGGAGATTCAACCTGTCTTTAGAGAAAGAAAAGAATATAAAGAACATTACGATAAATATAAATACAAAAAGAAATCCACCTTTGGGAAAATCTTCGATATTTTTGATTGATTTTCAAGTGATTTCTAATGTTGAACCCTCTTAAACAGATAAAAAGAATTATAGTAGCTGTTATGGGATTTACCGTCTTACTGATCGGACTTGCATTGATAGTATTGCCCGGTCCTGCTTTTATCGTCATACCTGTCGGTCTGGGAATTCTTGCAACGGAATTCCTCTGGGCAAGGACTTTGCTGAACAAAGTAAAAAGCAGGATTGAAAAGACAAGGAAAGATAAAGCTGACCCACATTGTTCATAATTTTTATGCTTAAATATATGCCGTTCCTGATTAATTGAAGAAGGAGCCTCGCATTTCATATGAAGATGTGAAGGCTCTTGCGGCAATAATTAATTATGCATGAATTTTCAAAGATTCAATTTTCTTTCCTACCTGTTGGCGTGATTTAATGAAAAACAAACTCTAAAGGAGACTGAAAAGATTAAATGAAATGGCATCAGAAGACCGCAGAAGAAGTGGTAAAAGAGTTGAACTCCTCTGTTTCAGGACTGAATCTCGAGGATGCGGCAAAAAGGCTTGAGCTTTACGGACCGAATGAATTAAAGGTAAAGAAGAAAAAAAACCCTTTCATGATGTTCCTTGACCAATTCAAGGACTTTCTAATCATAGTTCTAATAGCTGCTGGAATAATCGCAGGGATAGTCGGCAAACCTACCGATGTAGCGGCCATTATGGCGATAGTCATCCTTAATGCGATTATCGGCTTCATACAGGAATACAGGGCTGAAAAGGCGATGGAGGCTCTCAAGATGATGGCTTCCCCCTCGGCTACGGTCGTAAGGGGAGGCGCGCCTCACACAATCCCGGCGTCAAAAATAGTTCCCGGCGACGTTGTCCTTGTGGAAGCAGGACAGATTATACCTGCCGATATGAGATTGTTCGAGGTTGCCAATCTGAAAATAGAAGAAGCCGCCTTGACTGGAGAGTCAGTTCCAGTCGAAAAGCATCTCACCCCCCTACAGGATGAACATCTTCCCCTCGGCGACAGAAAAAATATGGCGTATCAAGGGACTATAGTCACCTATGGAAGGGCAAGCGGAATTGTAACTGCCACCGGCATGGAGACCGAGATGGGCAAGATCGCCACGATGCTTCAAGAGGAAAAGGAGCTAAAGACTCCTCTTCAGCAACGGCTTGCGGTATTCGGTAAAAAACTCGCGATAGCAATCATGGTCATTTGCGGAATCGTCTTTGTAGCCGGTTTGATGAGGGGAGAGCCCGTTATGTTGATGTTGCTAACGGCTATAAGCCTTGCCGTAGCAGCGATACCCGAGGCGCTTCCCGCGGTCATAACCATAGCCCTTGCGTTCGGCGCGAAAAAGATGGTCAAACAGAACGCACTCATAAGGAAATTGCCGGCGGTCGAAACACTCGGCTCTGTCACTTATATATGTTCCGATAAGACAGGAACCCTTACACTGAATAAGATGACGGTGGAAGAAATATTCTTTGACAGGGAGTTGTTCAGGACGAAGGAATTAAGCCGCCAGTCACCCTTATCCGACAAAATCAAAACCGCAACAGATGACTATCCTCTGCCCACTCTCAATTATCTGCTCAGCGCTTCCGCATTGTGCAATGATGCAAAGATGGATGCAGGCGGAAAGATAATCGGGGATCCGACCGAGATCGCCCTTTATGTATTTGCAAGGGATTATGGTTACGACAAGAATGAATTGCAAAATAAGCTGGTCAGGGTTGCGGAAATCCCTTTCGATTCCGACAGGAAAAGTATGACCACTTTTCATATGAAGCCTACACAGGAAAATCCCGCCGTTTGCAGTTTCATATCCTTTACAAAGGGCGCTGCCGAGGTCCTGCTCGATAAGTCCGATAATATTCTCACGCCTGAGGGCGTAAAACCTTTGAATTTAATAGAGATTCACAGAATTACCGACAAAATGGCCGCTGACGGCTTAAGGGTTCTGTGTCTTGCGATGAGAAAATGGGAAAAGGTGCCGGAAGACTTATCACCTGATAATGTTGAAAAAGGTCTCACGATAATCGGCCTTATCGGAATGATGGATCCGCCTAGAGAAGAGGCGCGGGATGCCGTTTCCATGTGCAAAACGGCGGGCATCAAGCCGGTTATGATAACCGGCGACCATCCTATAACAGCGAGGGCGATAGCAAGAAGAATAGGCATAATCGAAGAGGATACGAAAACCGTCATAACAGGCAGGGAGCTTGAGAAATTACCGCTTGAAGAATTCGAAAAGAGGGTTGAGCATATCAGGGTTTACGCAAGGGTTGTTCCAGAGCAAAAGCTTAAGATTGTCAAGGCCCTTCAGGACAAAAGGCAATACATTGCGATGACGGGAGACGGCGTAAATGACGCCCCTGCGCTTAAGAGGGCGAATATTGGCGTTGCTATGGGGATTACCGGCACCGATGTGGCAAAGGAATCCTCTTCGATGATACTTCTTGACGATAACTTCGCCACTATAGTCAAGGCGGTGAAGGAAGGAAGGCGTATTTACGACAATATACTCAAATTCATTAAATATTCGATGACATCCAATGCCGGGACATTATGGGCGATCTTCCTTGCCCCTTTTTTCGGTCTCCCTTTGCCCCTTATCCCGATACAAATACTCTGGATGAACCTCCTTACCGACAGCCTTCCCGGTCTTTCACTGACCGCAGAACCTCCTGACAGAAGGATTATGAACAGGCCGCCGAGGAATCCCGATGAAGGGGTTTTTGCAGGCGACAGGGGGTTGTATATAATCAAGTTCGGGCTTATCATCGGAATTGCGGCTCTGTTTTTTCAGGCTTACACCCTTTCAAACAATTATCCATGGCAGACGATGATATTTACCGGCCTCGTCATAGGAAGAATGGCGGTGGTGATGGCCGTACGTTCAGAAAACGACTCCCTTCTCAAGATTGGTGTATTCTCCAACAAGCCGCTTTTAGGAGCAGTCTTGCTGACATTCGCACTGCAAATGGCGGTTGTTTATGTGCCTTTCCTGAACCCAGTCTTTAATACTCAACCATTAACTTTTAACGAATTGGCTCTTACGCTTGCATTTTCATCTATCGTGTTTTTTGCAATTGAAATAGAAAAGCTATATCGGAGAATAAAATGGCAAAAGTCTTGAGGGAAACCAAATTAGAGGGGATCAAGTTTTTACGCCGCGGCAAAGTAAGAGATATCTATGAATATGAAGATTATTTATTAATCATCGCCTCTGACCGTGTCTCAGCATTCGACGTAGTTTTGCCTACAGGCATCCCCGACAAAGGCAAAATCTTAACTCAGATATCCATCTACTGGTTCGACCGGATGAAGGATATTGTTGAAAACCATCTGGTAGCTACAGAGACAAATGACTTTCCCGAACCGCTTAAAAAATATGCTGATATTCTTGAGGGAAGGAGTATGCTCGTAAAGAAATCCAAACCCATGCCGGTTGAGTGTGTTGTGAGAGGGTATCTGTCAGGTTCCGGATGGAAGGATTATAAGGAAAATGGCGCCGTATGCAGCATCAAACTGCCCGGAGGTCTCGTAGAATCATCCCGCCTCGACAAAGCCATCTTCACCCCCAGCACAAAGGCAGAGGAAGGGCATGATGTAAATATCTCCTTCGATGAAATGAAAAAGATAGTCGCCCCAGAAGTCGCCGAAAGGCTTAAGGAACTGACATTGAAGATATACGAAAAGGCAAGGGATATTGCCGAAAAGAAGGGAATAATCATCGCCGATACAAAAATGGAGTTCGGGATGTTCGGGGACAACATAATCCTGATAGATGAATTGCTTACGCCGGATTCTTCAAGATTCTGGTCGATGAAGGATTATGCCCCCGGCAAGGGACAGGACAGCTATGACAAGCAGATTGTGAGGGATTATCTCTTAACCCTCAAATGGGATAAGACATATCCGGGTCCCGAACTGCCGGAGGACATTGTTCAAAAAACTGCTGAAAGATATAGGGAGATACTAAGGATAATTACAACTTAGAGATTTTAATAAATAGAGTCTGTTTATAAACTGTATGAAAATCTTTCTGTCATTTCGAACAAAGTGAGAAATCTTTGAGTTTTAAGATTCCTCCCTTCGGTCGGAATGTTAACATGAAAAAGTGCACCTCCAACGAGGGCGTTAGTTTATACTAACCCCTAAATAAATAAAGAGGGCGATAGATGACCTATCCCCTAAAATTAAGAGGAGGCGCACATATGAAGTATATCGGAATTGATTATCATAAGCAATATTTTGTAGCGACAA
>JBBIIV010000100.1:0-6397 GCA_037446295.1 Nitrospirota bacterium | reverse complement strand
TTCAATAAGAACCTGCTTTGTGGGTTTATCAATGCTTTCAAGCATTTTTGCTACTTCATCCAGAACTCTGGCGGTATCCTTCACAGTTATTGACCTTGTCCTTGAGTCAACTGTTATGCTCCCTAAATCCTTGGTGAGAAATTTTGATTTTTCAATAGCTTCCTTGAACTGCTCAACGCTAACATAATTTGCGGTGAAGACCCTTGTATGCTGGTCTTCAGTTCTCTTGGTAACTTCTTTCAAATCGGCTATTGACTTCATTTCCTCCTGCAATGCCTTCATCGGGACTACCCTGATGATATTGCCATACATGATTTTTTCAAGTAGAAATGTCTTTAATATCACTTCCAGTGCGTCTTCCCATGAAACATTTGTCAATTTCATGGTAATCCTACCTTTAACATCAGGATGGATGATGATATTATATCCGCTCACATCCGATAAAAGTCTTAGAATCGCTGTAACATCCGCATCTTGAAAGTCAAGGGATATCGGCCTTGAATTAAGAGGCTTGGAATTCGGCGCTGAAGAGTCTATCTGCGCTTTTGCGGCTGGCTTTGAGACAGTCATTGGAACTGTTTTGTCTATTCTTGCTAAATCAGCCTTTTGTGTATCCGCCATCTTATATGGGATATCAACTATAAGTTCATCATCTAATGTAAAGTATGCAATATCTGCATCGCCTTGCAGATCGATCTTAAAACTTAAATTATCTTTTTCTGTTTTATGAGAGATATTTTTGATAGGCTGTGGCAGAGCAGCAGGTAGTGCTGCAGCCATCTTGACATTTGGGATATCTATTATAACTTCATTTCTGGATTCCTTAACGACAGGCTCGGGCATGTTGCCGTCTCCTTTTATCACAAGCTCAAGAGAGTCAGCCGTTTTATCAAATGTGACGGCTACTATATTCCTTGCATTTTTGGAAGAAGCAATTACTTCTGTTAAAGGAAATTTTTCTTCATTCACCTTTAGCACAAGAGCGCCGTCTTTTAATTCAGGGGCAATATCAGAAGGGCCGCTCAAAAGTATTTCAAGTCGTGAGAGCAAAGCAGGGGTTGTAACCTGTGAGGGTCTAATTTCTGTTATGCCGCGACTCTTAGAAAATATCTTCTGGTTGAACTTGCCAAGCCCAACGCCCTGTATGTCAAGTATTACAGTAAAAGGATCTGAACCCTTATAAACATTGTAAGGCATTGGACCGTCTGCCCTGATCGTAATAGTATGGTCAGAGAGCTCGATAGCTGTTACTTCATTATTCTCCTTTGCGAAAACCGTGGTTGAATAATGAAAACAGCTAATAATAGAAAACACCAAAAACAAATAAAATATTCCCAGAATTCTTGAAGGATTTTTACAGCCTGTAATTAGAATCTTATTATTTCTCACTGTTAATCTCATCCCTGCTCCTCCGTCCGGAGTCTTAAAATTATGTCTTTTGGCTTAAGAGCGCCAGTTTTATCCTTTATGAGCTGTCTCACAACAATTGAGTCTTTTGTTATGCTTTCAATTGTTCCGCCATCCATCCCAATCCTCATACCTTTCTTTACAGTATATGATTTGCCGTCGGGCAAGGTAATCATGGCATTATACTGATTACCGCTCCATACTATCGCTATCAACCTGATTGTCTTAATGTCATCCTGCTCAAGAGGTCCTGCATCTTTTTTCTTATCGGAAACATCTCTTACAATTAAAGAACTAAAGGGGTCCCTCCTGCCTTGAGGGTTATATTCATACCCAATAACCGAGGGGGTCGATTCTTTTGGCTGGGACATAGCATCGCCTGTTTTTGTTTCGTGGGCAGGCTTTAGAGTCTTTTGAGGAGCGGTCACTTTTATTTGCTCCTGTTGAGCGCAGCCAAACATTAGCAATAAAGTAAACAATATTATAAGATTATTGAAGATTTTTTTCATTTTTTCTGTTTTTCTTTTTCTTTTTCTTCTTTTTCTTTAAGTTCTTGTTTCTCTTGCTCCGGGATTATAGAATAGGTATTAGCGATAAAAGCGACATTAAGCCCATGAGGCCCTTTCTGAGCCTTTTTATCAGCTACTGATTTAATATTGATTTCGTTAAGATTGACAACCCTGCTTAATTTTGCGAGGCTGCTGAAAAACTGTCCGAAGTCATGGAAGCCGCCTCTCATTTCGACCTCAACAGGAATCTCATAAACCTCCTTAGTTGGATGTATTAACCGAGATTTTGGTTTCCATATAATGACATGAAGCCCTGCCTTTACGCCGAGCAGAGAAACTTGTTTTAGGAGATCGGAGACCTCCTTTTCTTCCGGGAGCTGTACTTGCAATTCAGCCAATCTTTTTTGCAGCCTTTCATTTTCTGAAATCAAAGTTGGGAGCCTATCAGAGTGTCTTTTTAGGAGTTCGATTTCCTTTTGCTGAGCCTCTATATCGGCCTTTAGCTTTGAATTTTGTTCCATTGCTGGCATTATAAATACAACAATAGCGATAGCTATAATAGCGAGTGATGGAAGGGCAATGAGCAAAATTTTTTTAGTCTTAGAGAGATTTTCAATATCTATGCCCATTTTCATTTCCATAATTTCATCAGCCCTTTACCTTGAAATTAATCTTGAATTTATAGACCTGAACTTTATCTATTTCCTCATACTTCGATTCGTCCAGTGATACATCAATGATAAGAGGAGATTTTTTGAAATTCTCAACATATGAAACAATATCAATATTGGTATATGCAAATCCTTCAATCCTGACGGCATTATCCTTGTATGTAAGTGAAGTAAGCCATACCCCATCTGGAAGCACTGCGCTTATTTCATCAAGTATTCTGACTGGAACTGCTTGATATTTGCGAAGGGATTCTATCAAAGTCGCTTTTTGTTCAATACTCGCATTTAAGGCTTCAAATTTCTTGACATCTAGAATTTTTTTCTGGAGTTGAGCGATCATATTTTTATTGTTTGCGAGTTGGCTTTGTAAATTGCCCTTCTCATAACCTGCGAAATAATAAGCTGCGCCGACCATGACCACTAACACCGCTAATGTCACAATGAGTAACAGAGTAAGAAAATTCTTAGCAGGAGGAGCTTGAACTGGCTCTTTTTTACCCTTTCTTTCAGCAATTAGGTTTATTTTTATCATTACCTGTCTCCTGCCAACCTGAGGGCAAGCCCTACTGCAACAGAAGCAATAGGAGCCATTTCCTTGATATATGCAGAGTTCATCTTGTCAGGTATAATGATTTTCCTGAATGGGTCGGCAATCTCGACATCTATATCTAACCTTTGGGACATCAAAAACGCAAAATCCCTGATAAGAGCCGCCCCTCCAGAGAGGATTACCTTGCTTACCTGTTCATTATAAACATTGCTCCTAAAAACCTCTATAGACCTATAAACCTCGGCGTAAATCTCATCAGATGCCTTACTAATGATTGATTGAGCCTCATCCAGAGAAATCCCCTCTATAGGAAACCCTTTTTTCAGCCTTTCTGCATCCCCCCTTGAAAGATCAAAGGTTTTTTGAAGTATTTCGGTATGATAGTTGCTTCCTATATCAGTTTCTCTAAAGAAAAGCGGCATGCCGTCTTGAGAGATATTCATTATCGAACAACTCGCACCGATATTTACAAGAGCCACATTTCTTGTTTTGGTAACATCATAGTTGAACTCATACATGTTGTTGAGGGCAAACTGCTGAACATCCACTACTACTGGCTCAAGTTTTGACTGCCGCAGCACCTCTAAATAATCATTAAGCAAATCCTTCTTGACCGCAACGAGTAGTACATCCATCTGATTATCGGTTTCGGATTTTGGCCCTATGACATAAAAATCCAAGGAGACTGCTTGTAAATCTAAAGGAATGTATTGCTCTGCTTCGAATTTTATAGACAAACTCAGCTCTGACTCCGACATTAAAGGCGTAGTAATTCTCTTGATAATTACCGAAGACTGTCCGCTCAGTCCAACTACTGCCTGCGCTTTTGATATATCAGCCTTTTTTAAAAGTTCGCTTAAAAACTCGGAAAGCCTCTTTTTATCTGTAATCCCTCCGTCTACAATCAAGTCATGCTGGATAGGAAGCATATCAAAAAAAGCCAATTCATAACCCTTTTTGGTATCCTTCAGTTGCACTATCTTGATATAGCTTGATCCGATATCAATGCCTATGGGTAATTGCTTATTAACAAACATACTATACATTCATACCATTTATATTCATAATTGTCAAGTGTTTTTTAAAAAATTTATAAATTTTTTAAAAAGCGCGCATAAAAAGCTTTATTTTCAAAGTAAAAAGGGCAAAAATTTTCAGCATGAGAATATATACAAACAAGGGATGGGGTATAATAAGAAACTAAATATTTGTCTTGCGGTTATTCCCGCTTGTCGGGAATCCTTTTGAAAGAAAGATTCTTGACGAGCCAGAATAACAGAAATATGATGCCCCCTGCAGCAAACTACAGCGAATTACAACTTAAAATAATAGGTAGCTGCAGGCTTTTGCCTGCGAAATAAAAAAGCAACCTAAAGGTAGCGCCTACCTAGAGTCTGTCCATAAATTGCATGAAAATCTTTCTGTCATTTCGAACGAAGTGAGAAATCTTTGAGTTTTAAGATTCCTCCCTTCGGTCGGAATGACAAAATAGCGGGTTTATCGACTTTATAAACAGACTCTACCCACCTTATAAGAAATTCAAGATTAAAAAGTATGTAAGAGCTTGTCCTTCCGAACGAAGTGAAAAACCTAAAAGGAAGATGAGGGATTTCCGCTTCGATTCGGAATTACAGCCCCAATTTTTTCAGATTTTTTCAATCAGGCAAAAAACCTTTAATGATGGTTATGGTATTATTAATCAACATCTGGATTATATAAATCTGGTTCATCTCCAAAACAGTTGCAAGAATAAGTTAACATTGTGGAGCATTTTGTTGCAACGAAATTGGAGAAGACCAATAAAATCTTAAATTACCCTGAGTAAGCAAGTTCAGAAGCTGTCATAACTTGGGTTAATAATATTTCAGGAGGCGAGACTGAAAAGAATATCCAATATTATCGAAAAAGATAGGCTATTTCATCTTTTTAGGATGGAGCTTGTTGATGCCGGCGAAGGATTTGCTCGTTTGAGCGCCAAGGTAAAGGAAGAGTTCCTAAATGCCCACCAAATAGCTCATGGGGGTATGATATTTGCGCTTCTTGATGTTGCTTTTGCTGTCGCAGTGAACTCAATTAACGATGCAGTTGGTGTGCAGTGGAGTTTCAATATGTTTCGCCCGGCGCCGCTCGGCGACACAGTAGTAGCAGAGGCTAAAGTCATACATAAAGGAAGAAGTCTGCTCGTTGTCCAATTTACCGCGAAAAGCGGTGAAACTCAAAAGCTGCTTGCGCAGGGGATGGCTACCGCCATGCCTTTGCCTTTAGAGAGAAAGAAGGAAGGGTTGGAAATAAAACCCAAATAATCATGCCTGCCAGATAGTCATAGTTATTTGATGAGCGAATTAATTATAGTCCATGAATCAGATGCATCAAAAAGGCTTGACATATTTATAGCCCGTAAGACAGGGATAACCCGCTCTCAGGTTCAAAAGCTCATACGAAAGGGCGACATCCTTGTTAATGATGCGCCTTTCAGCCAGAACTACAAAGTCAGAACTAACGATATGATTATAGTAAAAACCCCCCCTAAAGACCCCGAAATCCTTGCGCCAGAGCCACTGCCTATAAACATGCTTTATATGGACGATTATCTTGCGGTTGTTGATAAACCTCCTTACATGGTTGTTTATCCATGCGTAGGACACAAGGGAGGCACCCTTCTTAACGCACTCTATTATAAAACGGGCAAACTGGCGGCAATAGGATCCCCTTTAAGAAATGGGATTGTCCACAGACTCGATAAAGACACTTCTGGTGTTATGGTCGTTGCCATTGAGGATACCGCATATTATGGACTAATTGAACAGTTCAAGAAGAGAGAAGTCAAGAAGCAATATAACGCTCTCATTTATGGCAATCCTAAACATGAATCGGGAGAAATAATCACTACTATAGGCCGTTCTTCATCTGACAGGAAGAAAATGTCAACGCACTCAAAAATGGGCAGAGAAGCTATTACCTACTGGAGAGTGATCAAGAGATTTATAAGCGCCACTCTTATCGAGGTCCGGTTGGCTACAGGGAGGACGCATCAAATCCGTGTCCACTTTGCCTCTATCGGTCACCCAGTTTTAGGCGACAAGGTATATGGCAAAAAGACCTTTTTGACGGCTGCAAAACAAGTAATCAAGTTCCCGAGGCAAATGCTGCATGCTGCGGTCTTAGGATTTAAACATCCGATTACAGAAAACTTTTTAGAGTTCTCAAGTCCTCTGCCTGCAGACATTTCTGATTGTATCAAGATGTTGAATGCTTTTTAG
>JBBIIV010000099.1:0-6558 GCA_037446295.1 Nitrospirota bacterium | reverse complement strand
ATGACAAAAAAATCTTAGTTTATAAACAGACACTATATAGCCTTTAAAGAACAAAGAACTGGGGACTGCATGCCTGAACAGAAGATAAAACACTGGCCTGAGAGCGAGAGGCCAAGGGAAAGGCTCATCAAGTATGGCGCTGAAAGTCTTTCTGATGCACAACTCCTTGCAATAATCCTGAGAACAGGCAGTGGAGAAAAAGGAGTATTGGCACTCTCCATGTCGATACTCGATACTTTCAAAACCTTAAGGAATATAGATGCTGCATCAATATCAGAGCTTTCCTCCATGAAAGGTCTTGGAATTGCCAAGACAGCTCAAATTAAAGCAGCCTTTGAATTAGGCAAGAGACTTATGAGCGAGTCTTCCGAAGGAAATCCTGTCTTTACATCGAGCATAAAGGTATATTCATATTTTGCGCCGCGCTTCAAAAACCTAAAAAAAGAGGTCTTCATCTCTCTTTTACTCGACACAAAAAACAGATTAATAAAGGAAAAAGAATATGATAAGATTTCCGAAGGAACGCTGACCAAGTCCCTTATTCATCCCCGCGAGGCTTTTAGAGAGGCTATAAGAGAATCAGCCGCATCAGTAATCTTTATTCATAATCATCCCAGTGGTGATCCTTCGCCAAGCGATGATGATTTGGCTATTACCGAAAGGTTGAAAAAAGCAGGCCAAATAATCGGCATTTCAGTTTTAGACCACATAATTATCGGGGATGGCAAATACATTAGCTTAAAGGAAAGAGGGAACTTATAAGCCTGCAAGCTCGTCAAAAACACCTAACCCGAAGTTCTTCAAAACCACGCCTTTTTACAAGTTAAATCCAAATTTGTCGAGGAAAAACTTCGGCTTAAAACAACAAAAACTGATATAACCCAAAAAATGCATTTTGTTTCAAAGGAGCAGGCATAGATGCCCGAAAACCCTTTGTATTCAACTAATTTATCTAAATACAATGCCGCACAATTTGCTTAATCTGCTTTAAACCTCCCTACCTTATATAACTGCCATAATGGGTATAAACAAAATGCCCTGTTATGGTCAATCCATCCCTTCCCCATTCATCAGGTAGGGGCCAGTAAGGCTCTGCATCTCTCAACGCCTTTAATGCAGCGTCATCAAGGCTTTTATAGCCCGATGTTCTAATAAGATTAACAGCCCCTAACCTGCCATCTTTTCTAATGGTGAATCTTATATAAAGGTCTCCATATATGCCTTTCTGAGCGGCATCTATAGGATACTTCCATATTCCTTCAATTTTTTCCTTTAATCTCTGCATGTATCCGTGATACTGATACTCTTTTGTGCTGAATGTAATGGAATTATCGGGTTTTTTTTCTCTTTCCTTCTGAGCAAGTTTCCCTATTATTTCTTTGTCAAATTTATCGAATGTCCTGCCAGTTAAAGGTTCGCTAAGCTGCTTTTTTGGTTCTCCTTTATCCACCAAATCATCTTTTACTTGAGCGCTGTCCTGACCTGTGTGTGGTTTTTCTTGTTTGGATAACTCCTTAAAGCTTCTTCTAAAAGGAGCAATGGCGTTGCCGGGTAATGTTTTTTTTGAGATGGTTTTATCTTTTTCTTTTTCAGTTTTTTTTGGAGGCTCCTTTCTTTGCTGATAAAGTTTTTTAGATTCTTGAAGTTCAACAGGAGGAAGGGCAAATTTTTCAAGCTCATCAGGGGTAACTATCCTTGTATAAAAATAATCAGGGTTACCCTCTTTTCTTTTCTCCTTAATAAAAAAAGCGAATGAGAATAAGATCATATGAAATATAAGAGAAAAAATTAAAGCCGTTTTCAAGGTAATTCACCTAAAAATTTTTCATCAATTCATGATCATAGATTAAAAAATAATATAACACTTATTTGTTACCTTTGTATGATTAGACATTATATTCTGTTCTAAAAGAAAGTTTTCAGGCAGGAGTTTCATAATCAGGGGGTATTGCGATGCTTCCTCTTGCAAAATGACAAAGCAAAGCATAAAAATCGTATAAAAGAAGAAGGGGCTATTCTAAGCCCCTTCAGATAATAATATACAGCAACCAAATAAGTTATTAGCAGGAACCTTTGCACTTACAAGTGGTCGATCCCTTCTTGGGTATCCTTCTGATAATCATTAACAACACCTCCAATGCTTAAGATTTGAGTTCTCTCAAATGTCACAGAGCTTCATGCCCTGTCTTCATTCTTAATTATACCATATGCGTAACATTTATAAATATCTCTTTTATATTCTCCCCCATTTTTATCGCTCACTGTAGCCCTATACCTGCAGCCGCCTCTACAGGAATTTATAACTGGGCATGATATATCAGAGCATTCAAGCCATTCAAGTCTAAGAGGCTTTAGCATCTGCCAGGATTTACGCAAGCCTTCATCTATATTGCCGAGCGGCGCTGCTGAGTAAAAAGCGCATTTAGCAATAGCCCCGTTTGCAAGGACGGAACAAAGATGAAGACCGCAGGCAAATCCTTCTGCACAGCCGTGATAATTTTCGCCAAATCCATAATTGAGATATCTTCCTGCAATATCAGGAGCTATCTGAAAAGATGAATTTTCTTTAAGACTGCCTGTCAGGCTCGGCACATCAACCGTCCAATCTTTGATTCCAAGCCTCTTGAAGAGTTCTTCCATTTTTTCGAATTCATCAAGGTTTTTGGAGTGAACCACTGTCGCTACTGATGTCGGGATGCCCATCTCCAATGCCTTATTGAGATTTTTTATGGCTTTTTTATAAGTTCCTTTTCCCCTCAGTGCATCATGTCCTTCAGCCATGCCGTCAATACTAAATTGTATCTCATCAAAGTTAAGACTTTTAAGAATTTTATTGTTTAACATAAGACCGTTGGTAAATAATACTTTTCTAAGGTTATAGTCAGAAAGCATCGAGTTTATTTGCTCAAACATGCTGTGCATAAGGGGTTCCCCGCCTGTAATCATAACCCTAAGACCCTGCATCTCTAAGAACTCATCAAGAACTTTTCTGATATCATCGACCTGCAGTTCAATATTGCGGGGAAAACCTACAAAACAGTGCTTACACTTGAGATTGCATTTATCAGTTATCTGAAGCTCAAGATATCTGAGAGACGGGGTAGGGGATTTCAGAATTGGAGTGGTTTTACTGCGATAAGGTATAGTCTTTAATATTCCTTCAGACAGGCAAAAGTTGAGGAACTCTTCATCTATTTGCCCGGCCTCACATCCTCCCACAGAAGCGCATGTTTTGAGAAATTCAAATGCTTCACCATCCAATTCATATAATTCATCTTTTTTAAGGTCATAGAGAGCGGGCATTTCAAGCCATTTCAAGACATGATTATCGGACAAATAATATCTCATTTTAACTTGTATTCTGCAGGGTTCTTCATTCATCCAAAAAAGTGGCTCTCGATATTTACTTTTTAAGGCTTCTGTCATAAAGCTCTTTTTTGCTTAACCCGTATTGCTCGGCGATTATCTTTACTGCTTCTTTCCTCCCCATACCTTTCTTCATCATCAATCTAATTTCCTGCAAAGCCTCATCAAATGAAGCATTGCGGTTTTCACATCCGCTAATAATAATCACAAATTCGCCTGCTATCTTTTTATTTTCGAGAGACTTAAGCAGGTCGGACAACCTTCCTCTCAATACCTCTTCATGTAATTTTGTTACCTCTCTGGCAATTGCTGCCTTTCTATCTCCTAATATCTCGGAAATGTCTGATAATGTCTCGATTATTCTGTGAGGCGCTTCATAAAAAACCATTGTTTTTGATTCAAGGGCGAGTTCTCGAAGCCTTTGCTGGCGTTCTATAGTCTTAGGAGGCAAAAAACCAAGAAATAGAAAATTTTCTGTGGAGAGTCCGGATACAGATAAAGCGACAATTAAAGCAGTTGCCCCAGGCACAGGAATGAGTGAGATATCTTCTTCAATTGCCCTTTTAATCAAAACCGCCCCGGGGTCTGAAATGCCCGGAGTTCCAGCATCTGATATAAGAGCTCCGGACTCTCCTGCTTTGAGTTTTCCGATAATTTGCTCTGCCCGTATCTTTTCTTTTTCTGACCAGTAACTTATAAGAGGCTTTTTTATGTTGTAGTAATTAAGAAGCTTAAGGGAATGGCGGGTGTCTTCCGCTGCTATAAAATCTACCTCCTTCAAAGTTTTAAGCGCCCTGAGAGTTATATCCTCAAGATTCCCTAAAGGCGTTGATACGATATACAATATTCCCGACTTCATCTAAATTAACCATATAAAAAGCTGTAATTAAGCACAAGCTTTCATTCCATTTCAAGCAATTTTCTTAAACGTTTATCTGCCTTAACAACATCATCCACATTGTCGCCTGATAAATCCCATGAATACTCGCCTTTGGCGCTTCTTTTGAGTTTTATCTTGACAGGTTTTTTGGGCTTTACCTGTTGTATTTCAGTGCTCTTTGTATATTGGAATTTCTGCCCCGTCTGAGGTTTTTCAGTGCCATTGGCAGGCAGTAGAGAAATGCTAAAAATTATAAATAAAAGACTTGCAAAAAAGACTACTGTTTTTTTTAAATTCATCTTACCAACTCCTGTATCTATTAGTTATAGGGAATCTCCTATCTTTACCGAACGCCCTTGGGGTTATCTTGATGCCAGGCGGAGACTGCCTCCTTTTATACTCGCTCATGTCTATCATTCTGATAACCTCCTTTATGCAGTCTTTTTTACATCCTTGTTGAGTCTCAAGAAGTTCTTCAAAACTCATGTCTTCCTCAATGTATGCCTTCAGTATGGGATCCAAAATTTCGTATGGGGGGAGCGTATCTGTATCCTTTTGTCCGGGCTTCAGTTCAGCAGATGGTTCTCGTGTTAATATCCTTTCGGGAATGATTTGTTTTTCAGCCATCGCATTTTTCCATCTGCAAAGTTTATAGACGAGTGTTTTAGGAACATCCTTGATGACCGCAAAACCTCCTGCCATATCGCCGTAGAGAGTGGCATAACCAACACTCATCTCTGATTTGTTGCCCGTAGTGAGCACGAGCCAGCCAAACTTGTTAGAGAAAGCCATTAAAATGTTCCCTCTTATTCTTGCTTGAATATTTTCCTCTGTAGTATCTTCATCCAGTGTCTTGTCGAAACGCACCTCGACAAAACTTTGATTGAAGGTCTCCAGATACAATCCAAAGATAGCTGTGATAGGGATTTCTATTTTCTTAATTCCCAGATTTTCAACAAGCTGATAAACATCCTCCCAGCTTTCCTTCGAGGTATAAGGCGACGGCATAAACAAACCAATTACATTTTCACTACCGATGGCATCAACTGCTACAGCGGCGACAAGAGCTGAATCAACGCCGCCGCTTAATCCGATACAAGCCTTTTTAAACCCGTTTTTATAGACATAATCTTTCACGCTCGTAACAAGCGCCTTATATATCTCATCTTCCTCATGTTCGGCTGATTTGGGGGCTTGGGGCAAACTAAATCTTGGCGGGCATAAATGTATCTTGTCTTTAGACCATTCAATTTTTCTGTCAATCATGATTTTCTCTACCGCTACATGTCGAAGGTTAAGAGCTTGCTGCCTTCTTCTTGGGTCATGCAGCCTTTTGATAAAAACCGCCTCAAGATTCAAGTCAACAACAATTATGTCTTCTTCAAATCCCCTTCCTTCAGCTATCAGCCTGCCATCCTGATCTATAATCATGCTTTTACCGTCAAACACAAGTTCATCCTGCCCTCCTACCATATTTAAATAAGCTATAATCACATTGCTGTCAGAAGCCCTTGTTGAGAGCATCTTTTTTCTGAAGCTTGTTTTTGCTATGTGGTATGGAGATGCATTAATATTGATTATAAATTCAGCGCCCGCAAGGGATTGAATTGTTGAAGGCCCTTCTGGATACCATATGTCCTCGCAAATATTGACTCCGAATAAGACATCATCGGACTGATAAACAGGGTATCTGGTGCCTACTTGAAAATATCTGAATTCGTCAAACACCCCATAATTTGGCAAGTGGCATTTATGATATACATCAAGAATCTTGCCTCTATGAATGATAGCTGCAGCATTGTATATATCATCCTTTTTGTCAATAAAACCCGTAATTACAATAGAATCTTCGACCTTTTCCTGGATCTGCTCAAGCGCCTTGAGATTGTCTCGAATAAATTGAGGCTTTAAAAGGAGGTCTTCTGGTGGATAACCTGATACTGCCATTTCAGGAAAGACGATTATATCAGGACAGAATTTTCCAGCGTCTTGCATAAATTTAATTATCTTAGCGGTATTGCCTGAAAAGTCTCCGACGATGGGGTTGATCTGGCAAAGGGCTATTCTTATTGTTTTCATAATATTAGCGGCTTATCATGCTCCCATTATAAGCAAATGAATGCAGCTCAGATTGATTTAGGATATACCCTATTTGAATAATTTTATCACATTTGAATCCTTCAAAGTCATATCTGTCCAAAATAAATTCTTTAATACGCTGCAATTGCAGTGATATGATGCGATTTCTGAAGCCAAAGCCACGGGTAACCTTGACGAGGTTGAAGTCGAAGCGGAAGCCTCGACCCTGATAT
>JBBIIV010000098.1:0-6567 GCA_037446295.1 Nitrospirota bacterium | reverse complement strand
GGAAGGCTTTTCGGAAGCTTAATTTGCTTTCTTGAAAAACATTAGCCGAAAAATAAAGATAGACCTGCAGACCACTCTATTTATCTGTCATTCCGAGCACCCAACGGGTGTGAGGAATCTTTAAGTTAAACAAAATATATTTTATAAAAATGGCTTTTAATGAGGCTTTTTAAGCTTTGCAAGGGACTTTATTATAAAAATGGAGGGCAATGCACATGGAAGAGAAGCTGAGTTATGAAGAGTTTATAAAAAAGGCGATTGTCAGTCTCCGCAGAGACGGCTACAAAGGGATACACACGGTTTATTCGGGCTTTAATGAAGCCTTTAAGAAATATTTTGAGGGAGACGATCCTATTAAGGTAACCAACCGTCTGGCTGACGAAGGAAAAATTGCAATAAGACCTGTCAAAGGCGGTGTAATGCTATATTTGCCTGAAGATGCCCCTGCCGTTAGAACGAAGGCAGAGGATGCTTTAAGGAAAATGGGGCTTTGACAAATTAAGAGTTTTTAATAAACGGTAACGGCGCAAAAAGCTATGTATGAGAATAGGTATTTTTGGCGGGACTTTTAATCCGGTTCATTACGGTCATTTAAGGGCTGCTGAGGAAGTAAGAGTCAAGAATAATCTTGAGAGGGTTATTTTTGTCCCTTCAGGAAGTCCTCCCCTAAAGACCTCAGAACTTGCAGATGCATCGGACAGATATTTGATGACATCTCTTGCGATCGGCTCAAACCCTTTTTTTATAATATCCGACATAGAACTTAGACAGTCGAGCAAGTCATATACATTAAACACCCTTTACAATCTTAAAGAGATTTACTCCAAAGACGAATTGTCATTAATATTAGGCATAGATGCCTTTATGGATATGCCTGCATGGTGGCAGCCCCAGAGGATAATCGAAATCGTTGATTTTGTCGTTGTCTCAAGGCCCGGTTTTAGCCTGAATGACATTTTAAAATCGCCTTATATAAAAATTCAGCCATTGACGGCATCTTCCGAGGAGCTTGACAGATTGACCGCAAATGTTCAAGATACAATACATCTTAGTTTGGTAAGCGGCAGAGGACTAACCCTTTTAAGTATAACGCCATTTGGCATTTCTTCAACGGAAATTCGCAGGCTGCTCAAAAATGGCAATAGCATAAAGTATCTCCTTCCCGAAAAAGTGGAAAAATATATACACGAAAGTAGTTTGTATATCGACCTTTAAGGCGTTTAAACTTATGCCGCAGAATATTGTAGAAACAGTAATCAACAATCTTGATGAAGCCGTTTTTCTTTTTAATATTAAAGGAATTCTTCTATTTGCCAACAAAGCTGGCGAAGAATTTTTAGGCAATGCACCAAGAGAGTTATATGATGAGCATTATAAAGATTTATTCAGCCGCTCAAATGATATTGTTTTGCTGATTCAGAAGGCGCTTTCTGAGGGAAGGCTGTTCAGTTGTCGGGATTTTATTTTAGAGCCAGACAAAAGCATTGACTTTTATTTGTATCCTTTTTATTCAGACAATGCTATGGAAGGGGTGATAGTTTGCATAAGGGAAACTCTCAATTATATCGAAAAGGGAGATGATTATCAGTTTGATTCCCTGCTCTTTATGCTTTTATCGATAGCCAATGAGATTAAAAATCCATTAAGCGGGATTAAAGGCGCAGCGCAATTGCTGAGGAAAAGTTGCGCGGCAGAGGACATGAGAGAGTATATAGACCTTATAATCAGAGAAGCAGACAGGCTAAATGATGTACTGCACGATTATTTGCAGGTGTCCCGACCCCCGGTATTTAATAAAATCAATATCCACGAGGTTATAGAGCGCGCCCTTAAAATGATGGAACATGCTATCAGGGAAAAGAATGCGGCTGTTGTAAAGTCTTACGACCCGAGCCTTCCAGATATCATGGGTGATGGGAACAAGCTTTTGCAGGTTTTTATTAATTTAATCAAAAATTCATTAGAATCTATGGATAACACTCATAAAGAAAGAAAGCTAATAATCTCGACAAAGCCTGCTGCTGAATATATGGTTGTTTATGAATCATCGGATTCCTCGTCTAAAAAACCAAAAAAGAAACAAAGATGGATACTCATTAATATTGAAGATACAGGCAAAGGAATGCCTCCATGGGAGCTTGAGAAGATATTTCTTCCGTTTTACACTCGTAAAGATTGTGGGAGCGGTATAGGTTTAACTTTATCGAAGAAGATTATAAAGGATCACGGAGGCGTTATCAGGGGTAAAAGCGAGGCAGGAAAAGGGGCTTCATTCAATATCTACCTGCCTTTTTGAGTTAATTTATATTTTGTTTATCCTTAAAATGAACATTACAGGTGGTTATAAATGATTGACAGAAAAATCCTTGTAATTGATGATGATGAGAGCGTAAGTTGGGTAATAAGAAAGGCGCTTGAACCCTTAGGTTACGAGATTGAGACGAGAGGCACAATAAAGTCTGGCTTGGAAGAGTCCGAGAAATACCAACTCATATTGCTTGACTTGATACTTCCTGACGGCAACGGCATAGACGCTATTATGGATATAAGGGTTTTTAATCCTGACGCCTTAATCATTATAATTACGGCTCACGGTCGGATGGAAAGCGTCATAAACGCCATGAAAGAGGGTGCTTATGATTATATTGAAAAACCATTTGATATAGAAGAGCTTAAGCTCGTTGTTGAGAGAGCTTTCAAAGATATAGCCATCAGGGAGGAACTCAAAAATCTCCGCCAAAGCAAGGAGGAGCATTTTTCTCATCAGATAATAGGTAAAAGCAAGCCCATGATGAAGATTTTTAAAGAAATAGGCAGGGTAGCGGCAAAAGAGGTGACCGTCTTGATAACAGGAGAAAGCGGCACAGGAAAGGAGCTCGTTGCAAGGGCAATACACAACAACAGCAGAAGGAAGTTAGGGCCTTTTGCAGCGATAAATTCACCTTCTATCCCTAAAGATTTACTTGAAGCAGAGCTTTTCGGCTGGGAAAAAGGAGCCTTTACTGGCGCTATAGAAAGAAAAGCCGGGAAAATTCAATCTGCTGATACCGGAACACTATTTCTTGATGAAATATCAGAGATGGACATAGACCTTCAGGCTAAATTACTTAGGTTTATTCAGGACAAGGAATATAGCCCTATCGGGAGCAATAGGGTTATCAAAGCGGATGTAAGGATTGTAGGAGCAACCAACAAAGATCTTATGACTTGCGTAAAAAATGGCTTATTCAGGGAAGACCTTTATTACAGATTTAATGTCATAAAGATAAAAATACCCCCTCTTAGAGAAAGGAGGGAAGATATATTACTGCTTGCGAGCAATTTTCTTAAAGACTCGGTCAAGATCTTCAATCTCCCCCCCAAAAGTTTTTCAAAGGATGCTGAAAAAGCACTTATTGAATATGATTGGCCTGGCAATGTGAGAGAGTTAGAAAATACTATCAAGAAGGCTTCTATTCTTTCAAAAGGAAGTTTGATAGAGAGAAGGGACCTTTTTGGCAATAATTATGACTCGTTGTCGGTTAAAGAATTACTGGCAGGCAAGCTTAACGGGATATTCAGTAAAATTATGCGAATAGAGAAGCCTAATTTATATGAAATAATGCTTGTAGAATTTGAGAAGGCTCTCTTCGGGGTTGTATTGGAGCAGACAAAAGGAAGCCAACTTAAGGCCGCCAAAATGCTTGGTATTAACCGAAACACCTTAAGCAAAAAACTTAAGCAACACAAATTAATTTGATTTTATCCACAAGAATATGTTATTAATTAAAACTCTATGCCCTTCTGTAAGAAAGGGCTTTAAATCCATATAGAGGTGCCGGATGAATATCTATGAAAATGTTGTTATCATCAATTCCTCACTTACCGAAGATGAACTTAAGTCAGCTGCCGATAAAATCACCCAACAAATCATAAAATCAGGCGGAGAGATTTTAAAGGTTGACAATTGGGGGAAAAGAAAGCTCGCATATGAATTAAACAAGCAGAAAACGGCTTTTTATTTTCTTTTTCTCTTCAAATCCCCTTCATTAGCTATAAAAGAACTTGAATATTTTTATAAGGTCTTTGATCCTGTTGTAAAATATATGATCATAAAGCTTTCAAAGAAACAGGTAGATGCGCTTCCTAAAGAAGTCATCGGAATCCCAGTAACTACCCAGGAATTGTCATCTCCAGCCGAACCGGAAGTATAGCCATGTTTAACAGAATCATACTTATAGGAAATCTTACAAAAGACCCTGATGTGCGTTACACCCCGGGCGGCACCCCTGTAACCACTCTGTCTATCGCTGTAAATTCCCGCTATAAGCAGGCGGATGAGGCAAAGGATGAGGTGCTATTTATTGATACTGTGGTTTTTGGGAAACAGGCTGAGAGCTGTGGGCAATATCTTAATAAAGGCAATCCTGTCCTTGTGGAAGGAAGGTTGAGAGAGAGAAGGTGGGAGTATGAGGGACAGAAAAAAAGCAAGGTTGAGGTTGTCGCAAGCAATGTTCGTTTTTTGCCTAAAAGGGATTCTCGCCAGTCAGGTCCCAGCACAGGTGTTGACATAACCCAGCCGGATGAATTTACTGATAATGAACCATTTTGATAAAGGAGGCTTATTTTGCAGGTTAAAAGATTTCAGAGAAGGAAGTTTTGCAGGTTCTGCGCTGATAAAGTTTCTTTCATAGATTATAAAGACATAAAGACTCTGAGGAATTATATCACTGAGCGGGGGAAGATACTCTCAAGAAAAATGACAGGCACATGCGCCGTGCATCAAAGAGAGCTCACAACATCTATAAAAAGAGCGAGAACAATAGCCTTGATTCCATTTATGGAAAGGTGATATGCGCATCCCTAAAAACTGGGTCCCTATATTAGCAAAAAAGATTGTTGACAATTTGATACAAAAGAATTTGATAAACCTTTCCATACAGCCAAAAAATCTTGTAGAAGAGACCGAGAGGTTGATAATTGAAGAGCTCTCCGTAGAAGACAGGCTGAACGAGGAGGTTCGTCAACTGCTCAAAAAATACGAATCGGATATCGAGAAAGGCCGTCTTGATTACCGCAAGTTGTTTGATATGACCAAGCAAAAGCTGATTAGAGATAGAAATATCGTCATATGATGCTTTCAGACAATAAAATCAATGTCCTTACAAACAAAATCCTTAGGGAGCTTATAGACAGCGGAAAGATACTACCGGCGCAAAATGAAACCCTATTAAGGAAGGAAATAAAGAGAACTATTATCGAAGAATTGAAAATTGGCGAAGATATTGACAGCATCATTAGAAAGAAGCTGCAATCATTCTCACGCAAGCTTGTTGAGGGCAGCGCAGAATGGGATATCTTATATAAAAAGTTTTTTGAGGAAGAAGAAGTAAGAAGGGGTAGAAGAAAATAGAATTTTATCCTCAAGTAGCAGAAAGCGACATCAAAAGAGAGCGGAATATCGCCCGTCGGCTCAGGAATACAAGCTGGTGGAAGAAAAAATGCTCAACAGGCAGATGTTATTACTGCAATAGACAAGCAAATCCCTGCGAACTTACGATGGATCACATCGTGCCTCTGTCTCGCGGCGGCAAGTCATTAAGGGTCAATATCGTTCCGTCATGCAAGATATGCAATATAAAAAAGAAGTCGCTGCTTCCCATCGAGTGGGATGATTATCTTATATCTTTGCAATCTTTAAAAAGACTAGATTCTCCGCTTCAGCCGGAATGATACAAAAAAATCGCTAAATCCACGGCTGAATATCAGCTCTTTTAACTTACAATTCCCTGCAGCTTGCTGCATGGTTACCATATTTCTGTCATTCTGGCTTGTCCAGAATCTTTCTTTTGGAAAGGATTCCCGACAAGCGGGAATGACCGCAAGACAAACATTCAGTTTATGATACCCTGCAGCTTGCAGCGGGGAATTGCAAATTTTAAAATTAGAAAAAAAAGATTTTAAGCTATGGATAAAGAAGAGTTTGTACAGATTCGCCGCGCATTGGGAAAAACACAGTCTCAGATGGCGAGGTTGATGGGTTGTTCACTAAAAGCCCTGCAAAGCTTTGAACAAGGGTGGAGAACCATCCCCTGCTATGTGGAGCGCCAGATTTTGTTTATTCTATATATGAAGACTTGTCAAGAGAACCCCTGTAAACCTTGCTGGGAAATCGTAAAATGTCCGATAGAAAGAAGAACAAACTGTCCTACATGGGAGTATAAGGTTGGCAATATTTGCTGGTTCATCAACGGAACGGTCTGCCATGGCAAAATCCAAACCAACTGGAAGGATAAAATGATATTATGCCGAAAATGCAAGGTATTTAAAATGCTCCTACCGCTTAAAAAAACTAAAAAAAATAGATCTATCCCTGCTGTCAAGACAAAAAAGCCTGGAGTTTCCTGAGTTTTTACCCGAAGTCAAAGCATAGCTGGAAGTCATCGGTATTATCAGGGATTCCTTTTAAGGCTATTTTATCTGGAAATAGTAAATTATAGATGCCATCAGCCACTGCATAATTGAAAAAGCTTGGGACTCCGAAAAACCTCTTTGATATTAGAAATATCCTCTCCACAAACAATTTTA
>JBBIIV010000097.1:0-6605 GCA_037446295.1 Nitrospirota bacterium | reverse complement strand
CAGGCTCTGCCCGAATGGCGAAAAACTCATAATTTATAAACAGATACTATGTAATTCACTTCCTATTACTTGTGAGTTGTATTACATAATTCAATACATATCTGAGATATGGATGCATTGATAACAAATGAAAAAGCCGATTGCAACAATCTGGCATTATAATTGCTTATTTAAAATAATATGAAAATTGGTTGCCAAAAAGGTTTATCGCTTGTCGAGTTAATGATAACTTTATCTATCTTTGCGATTTTAGCATCTATTGCTATCCCGAGTTTTCAGCGATTTGCTGTCAACGCTGATTTGAGAAATGCCGCAAGGTCAGTCGCCACTGACTTTTTCCTTTATAAAGAACATGCAATAGCCGAAAGCAGACCTTACAGAATATTATTTAATACCGGAGACCATAGCTATCAAATTCAAGAACCGCCAGGCACACCTATCTTAACCAAAGAGCTTACATCGTTCAGGCATGATATAGCCATTAGTGGAAGTGGAACGACTAAGACAGATTACACCATTCAGCCCAGAGGGACGGTGGAGCCCGGCAGAGTAAGGTTAATTAACAACAGAGGCTCTACTGCAACAATAATAATAAACATTACGGGGAAGACAAGTGTTGAATTTAATATGCTATAAGAAAGGGTTTACCTTGATAGAGGTGCTTATCGCAATGACTATCCTTATAATCGGTATTTTATCGGTAATGACATTGTTTCCTCAGGGATATATACTTGGCAGCAAATCAGACAGCCTTGGGCGAGCTGCCGCCCTTCTGCGAGAGGAATTGGAAACACAAGAAGTTCAGATAATGAACTCCTGCAACCCTGTGACTGAAGGCACTACCTCTAAGAATGTTTATTCAAGCGGACAGGGATCTGGAACAACAGGCGATGTAAGTTATACTGTGCAGACTACTATTGCGCTTGCCGGAACAAATGTCTGGAGGGTAAATGTAAGGGTTGCAGGGCAGAGCGGAAGTCCCAACATTACAGAAAGCCTCATAATCACAAGGCAATCATATTTCAAGCAGGGGTGCTGAGATGAATAAAACACTGAAAGAACCTTGCAAGATTCTACTCATATCCAAGACAGGATTTACCCTTATAGAATTAATGATTGCCATAGCTGTCGGCATAGTAGTATTAGCCGCTGTAACCATGTCCCTGAGGTCGGGGTTGCAGTCTTCTGTCGGGATTCAGGCTAAGACTACAGCCCAGCAAGATGCAAGGGCAGGTGTCGAGATAATGGCTGTGGAAATAGGGATGGCATCTTATAATCCGACATTTAATAGACTAATTTGGGCAGATTTAGCGACCACTGCTGGTTTAAACTGCTCTGTTCTCACTGCCGACCCTATCGATCCACTTAAAAAAGGCATTCTAGAAGCTACTGCAAGCTCTATCACCGTAGAGGCAGATATTAATAACGACGGCATAATTGGCAGCGCAGGTCAGCAAAATGAGGTGATAAGATATGTCTATGTTACTGCCGGAGGAGAAGCATACATTACGAGGTGCACATGCTGCACAAACTCATCAACCGGAGGCGGCGGGCAGCCATTTTTGGGAGATACTATAGCATCCGGGCAGCAGAGGACAGTAAGGGTAATAAATAATCAGGAGGGCATCCCTGTATTCAGATATTTTTATGGAACCGGGGTTGAATTCACTCCGAATCCAAATCTAACGGTTTGCAGCGACAACCCCCTAAACGCCCATATATGCAATATTAGGCGCATTGATATCACCCTTGTTGTGGAATCAGATACAATAGACCCTATGACAAAACAGCGTCCAAGGGCAATTTATTCAACGAGTGTTGTTCCTAAAAACCATCCGGTAATGATCCCTTAAACCTATAGATTAGTTTAAAGAGGAGTTTAGAAAAAATGAGTGCTGACAAATATAAAATGTTTTTTGAGAAGCTTAAGCTGTATTTCAAGGACGCCCTTAAGAGAATAAGCAAGTTATTTACTGCTAATAGAGCTAATTATTGCAGTTATGTCTTTTGCTACATGAGGACAAATAGCGCAGCCATCAGGTCTTCTTATAAAAATGAACAGGGCTTTATCATCGTTGTTGCCCTTCTTGCTCTATTGCTGCTTACAGCCGTAGGGGCTCTTGTCTTTAATCTTACAACTCAGGATATAAGGGTAAGCACCCGCTCAATAGGTGAAAAAAAGGCATTTTCAGCCGCACAGGCTGGCATCCATATATTGTCCGTGCAATCCAATGCAAATGCTGGCATTATCGGAAACTTTTTGGTTTCAGTTCCGTCCCAGATCGATCCAGCTGCTGATCCAGCTACTAGATATACTATTGGTGATGTAAATATCCCCGGCGTACCTCCATCACTGCCAATGGCTGGCTATGAAATTACCGGGAGCAAAAGCTGGGGGCAAACTGTGACTCCTAAGAGCGTTACAGGATTAAACCAAAATTATAACAGCAGGGTAACAATAGATGTAGGCATCGGCTATGGTCCCATTGAGATAAGCACTCAACAGCCTGCAGCAGGCGGCTAAGGTAATGTTTATGAAAAAAAAATATCAAATTACAGAGGGAGGAAGTAAAATGCCACTTAAATTATCCATAATTAAAGGGCTTTTCTGTGTCCTCTATAGTTAATTTTGATTAAGATTTGAATGGAGGTTATCATGAATATGAGGAAAAAAATCCTTTTAATAATATCGCTGTTTGTTTTTGTCTTGCCGTGCAATGCCTATTCTGCAGACGAGAGCGTGCTATTCACATCTGTCCAACCTGATGCATTGATAGTGCTCGATTTATCTGGCAGCATGAACTGGAATTCTGCAGGCACAAACTATATATGGGGGAGCACTCTTTCCTGCACGTCGGATACAACAAATTGCAGCGGCGGTGGCTGCAGCGGCGGATATTGCAATGCCTCTAAAACAGGCTGCAATGTCAACTGCAGCCGTGTTGCTATTGCGAAGAGGGCCATATTCAACATGCTTGATGACAATAACGACAACATAATTCGCAGCGCAGGCACGAATAAAGATGATGTAAGCCTCAATATCAGAATAGGATACATGAGATTTTATAATGGCAATGATACAGGAGGCAATTATAATAGCGGAAATATCATACTTGCTAATCCTATAGGTACAAAATATTCAGAGATATTCTGTAATGATGCAAATTCATGCAATACTCCAGGCTCTAATCCAGCAGCTACCACTAACGGTCAACCAATCGCTACGACTCGAGCAAATAGCGGAACGCCTCTTTCTTCTTCTCTGATTGAAGCAAAGTCATATCTCGATTTTCACAAAGCATCAGACCCTGCGCGGGAATGCCGGGATAAGTTTGTCATACTTATATCTGACGGCGCTGATACTTACATATGCGGAGGCACAGGCACAGAAGATGCGTCTGACATGTATAAAAGGCGTCGTGAGACTGTTGCAAGGGCAAAGGCTCTTGGAGATGCGGGATATAAGGTTTTTGTCGTAGGGTTTGGCGGGGATATGCCATTATGTCTCCAGAGAACATTGAACTGGGCTGCGTATTACGGTAATTCAGATAACCCGGAAAGCCCCAATTCTGGAAATACTTCCGACTATCAAATAGAGCGATGCCCATGCATTCCAGACCCGCAAGGAGGTCCTGACATATGCCCTCCTTGCAGCACGGCGCCTCTCTTTCCCTCAGGGATTGCAAGCTGCCAGACTGATAATCCAGCACCTACGACGATAATTAATAATATTTGCGGCAAGGGAGGTGGATTGGGAGACACCGTGGCATCAACCAACGACCCTGCAACTGCTTCTCTTTCGGGATATGCCTTTATTACTGGAGATGCTGATGAGCTCACCTCCGCCTTGAAGAAGATAATAAATATAATTCGTTCTGCGACCTATTCCTTTACTCTTACATCCATTTCTACCGCGAGAATCACAGCTGAAAATCATCTTTATGAGGCGTCGTTTACCCCTATTGAAGATGACCCATTCTGGCGGGGACATTTAAAGAAATATAATATTGATTCCAATGGCAATATTGGCACTTTAGTTTGGGATGCGGGCAAAATTCTTAAAGAAACAAGTGCTAATACAAGAAATATAAAGACATATAAAGGCGGGACTGTTATAGATTTTAATAATACTAATATTTCACCCGCAGACCTTGGACTAAGTAGTGGACAAACAACGATGAGAGATGAGATAGTCGGTTATATACGAGGTGAGGCTACTTATAATGACGATGACTGGAAACTCGGCGATATCTGGCACTCGAGCCCGGTAGTTATAACAACGCCCTCTCCATATTTCAAGGATTCTATAGACGAAGGGAATGCTTTTGCTGATTACAGAACAAACAACGAACGCACATCAGATAACGGCAAACGAATAGTGATGGCTGGAGCTAATGATGGTCAATTACATGTCTTTAAGACATCCGATGGGAGCGAAACCTTTAGCTTCATACCTCCAAACATGCTGCCAAAACTACAGCTTATTTCTCATGCAACCCATCCAACGAACTTGACTCACCAGTTTTTCGTTGATGGACCTATATCTGCGGCAGATGTATGGCTTGGCTCCGGAGATGGCACAAGCAAATCAGCCTCTGATTGGAAAACCCTCGTAGTTTTTGGTTTAGGAAGGGGCGCTAACGATTATAGTGGTAATTTACTCTTAAGACCCTATCTGTGGAGCGCCAATTCTGACTGCACCCCAGATGTAACAAAAACTAACAATGGCTATAGCCAGATATATACTGCACAAACACCTAATTACTGCGGCTACTATGCTTTTGACTTTACCAACACATTGAATCCTGTATATAGGTGGCGGATAAATCCAACCCCTTCTCAAGCAGAATATCTTGGGGACCCTTGGAGCAAGATGGCTATGGGTAGGGTAAAGATTAACGGAAATGAAAAATGGGTTGGCTTTATAGGTGGCGGTGGCTATGAATATTCTTGTACAGAAGGGCAACCTCCTGACCCTGGCAATAGGACTAAGGGCTTATTCGTTGTTGATTTAAGTAATGGGGACATATTATGGAGTTACACAAAGGCAAACAATGCATTAATGAATTACGCTATTCCCGCTCCTCCTGCTGCCATAGATACTGACAACGACGGCTTTATTGACAGGGTTTATGTAGGGGATCTGGGTGGAAATATATGGAGATTTAATCTTTGCAAAGCAAATAATAAGAATGCACACGGCGATTCATGCACTTCTACAATTGGTTGGAGAGGTAGCATATTTTATGACTCCTCATCAGGTCAGATTAGACCGATATATACGAGCGTATCCGCAGCAAAGGACAATGGGGGAAATTTGTGGATTTACTGGGGCACAGGCGACAAACAATGTCCTGCAGATCCAAATGCTCAGGAGCAGTTCTATGCGCTGAAAGACAATAATGGCGTAACCACATACGGATTTTCTGATTTTCAAAACCTTGGAGCTAACCAAACTTATGATGGCTCAAAGAACGGCTGGAGGATACTAATGACAGGGCAGGGGGAAAAGATACTCGCCGAACCAGCCGTTTTTGGAGGCACTGTTTATTTCACCACCTTTACCCCTGTTCATGGTAATAACCCTTGCGAACAGGGCGGGAGGGGCAGGCTTTATGGTTTGAATTATGTAACAGGAGGCGGGGCGTTAACTGGAGGTAATAGAAGCATTGAACTGGGCGCAGGAATACCATCTGCTCCAGTAGTTTCTATTGGACCTGGGGGCGTCTCTATGTACGTTACTGTAAGTGGGGGCGCAGGTATAGATTCAAGAACAATAAGCCCAGATGCTAATCTTAATCTGCCGCCCAATCGCAGCAACATACTTTTCTGGAGAGACAGAAGAGTTCAGTAGGGTTTTTTGCCTTAAAAGAAAACAGGTGTAATGAAAGAACGAACCCTGCGGGCTCCGCCGCAGGGTTTCGAAATTATAAATTCTATTATTCCTTAAGTCTGCTTAGTTATAAACGCTGCCGCAAAAAGACCGAGGATTCCAAGAAAAAGATGTGTCTGCCTGAATAAAATTAGATCACGGAATGCCCCCTATTGTGATTGTGCAGAACCTGCTCCGCTGTGCTATAAAACCAAAATTATTTTCTAAAAAGTAAAATAGTAAATTTTTATAAAAATATTGAATTTTTGTTTAGCAGGCATAAATCCTTTAAAACATTATCAAATGACACTCTAACATTTACTTTACTTCGGCTTCGTCTTGCGAAAGACCAAAGATAATATCTACATTGTTTAAAAAATAGAATAAATAATTTAAAATAATGATAAAAACGAAGGGATTTTTATGGATATCAAAGAAATCAGAAGACTTGCAAAGGAAAGACTTCAGGGATTTTGCAGGGTTTGCCCTGTATGCGACGGCAAGGCTTGTTCGGGCGAAGTGCCTGGTATGGGCGGTATTGGCACAGGTAGTTCGTTTATGGCTAATATCAAGGCATTATCACGTTATAGGCTTAACATGCGGACTATTCACGATGTAAAAACCCCTCTTTTGCCAATAAACCTTTGGGGAACAGAGCTATCTTTTCCAGTGCTTGGGGCTCCTATGACAGGCGTTTCCTATAATATGGGAGGTGCATTAACCGAGGAGGAAT
>JBBIIV010000096.1:0-6687 GCA_037446295.1 Nitrospirota bacterium | reverse complement strand
AACTAACGCCCTCGTTGGAGGTGCACTTTTTCATGTTAACATTCCGACCGAAGGGGGGAATCTCAAAACTCAAAGATTTCCATACAGTTTATAAACAGACTATAACTAATGCTTTAGCACATGAAAGTGTTATATGGAGCTATTTGATGAAAAAACTCACCTTCTTTTTTAAAGATAAGAAATTGCCTTTGATTGCCTGTGTTCTTGCAGACAGGGATGTATTTGAACTCGAATCAAATTCAATTGATTCTGTTGACTTGATCGAGCTAAGGATCGACATGTTTGATGACATCTCGAAAAATCATCTCATGGAGACTCTCAAAACCGCTAAAAGTAAGTTTCAGAAGCCGCTGATATCTACAGTAAGAGATATTAGCGAAGGCGGGGTAAAGGAAATTGTCGATAGATTAGAGCTTTATAAAACCGCTATTTCTATGTCTGACCTCGTTGATGTCGAGATAAATTCCAAAGACCTTTTAATTCAGGTGAAAAACATTCTTAATACAGACACACTATTGATAGGTTCTTATCACAATTTTGATTCTACGCCTGATGATGAGTTTCTTGAAGAAATTGTTGCAAAGGGAAAAAACTTAGGCGCGGATATAATAAAAATTGCCGTGACGGCAGGTCATAGAGAGGATTTGCTCAGGTTACTTTTTTTGACTTTCAGACACAAAGACAGCGGCATAATAACTATGTCTATGGGAGATGAGGGGGCTCCCTCGAGGATAATCAGTCCGATATTCGGGTCTTTGATAATTTACGGCTATGCGACCTCACCATCGGCACCCGGTCAGCTTTCTATATCTCAGTTACTTGAAATTTTCAAGTTGATTAAGCTCAGATAGGTTAATTTGTCCTTTTTTGCCTACTATCACGAGGATGTAATTTTTAGGGTCAAGATATTTCTCGGCGGCTTTTTGCACTGACTCTATAGTTACTTTATTGATATATTCCAGGTATCTTTTGATAAAATCATCTCCCAAATTGTAAAACTCTACCACAGCTAAAAAATCTGCTATCTTTCTGCTTGTCTCAAGCCTCCTTGGGAAACTGCCCGTAAGAAATGATTTCGCATCCGAAAGTTCTTGCAGAGAGATAGGCTCTTTTCTAATCTTTTGCATCTGCTTGAGTATCTCTTTTACGGCTGCTATAGCAGATTCGTTCTTGGTCTGAATCTCTATAGAAAATTCTCCCACCTCTTTATTAGCTGAAAAAGAACTGAAGATTGAGTAAGTAAGTCCCATCTCATCCCTTAAGGTCTTCATAAGCCGTGAGGCAAACCCGCCGCCTCCAAACAGATAGTTCATTAATACTATATCGTAATAGTCTGGATTGTCCCTGCTTACGCCTTTATGCCCCATTACAATATTAGCCTGAGTGATATCCCTGTCGATAATTATGATTTTAGCCCCTGATAAATCCGGTAGTGCGTATGTGTTCCTTTTTGGAGAAGTTGAGGAGGCTATTTTTTTCTGAGGCCAACCTTTTATATACTTATTAATGAGATTGTTCAAATCATCTGTTTTGATATCCCCAACTACCGAAATGATTGAATTATGAGGTGCGTAATATTCACTGTAAAATGTGACGATGTCTTCCCTTTTGATATGATCAAGGCTTTCGGGGGTTCCTTCGACCTGCCTGCCATAGGAATGATCGCCAAAGACCGCTTTTTTAAAGGCTTTTGATGCAGCAAAAGAGGGGTCTTCTTCTCTCTGTTTCAGAGAGCCTTTTATTAAATTCTTTTTTCTCTTGATCTCGGCTTCGGGAAATGTTGGCTTGAGAAGTACGTCCGAGAGTATCTCAAAACCTTTTTCGATGTCTTTTTTTAATATGGACATCGTGATTGAGGTATAGTCTTGATTTACAGAAACATTTAGAGATGCCCCTAAAAATTCAATATCTTCGCTAATCTCCTGCGATTTTCTTTTATTTGTCCCCTCTAAAAGCATTTTGGCGGTCAAATTAGCGAGCCCTGCCTTTTCAGATTGTTCGTTAAGAGGCGATGCCTTTATCAGTAGAGTAAGCCCAACCATTGGGATTGAGGACCTCTCTGCATGAAGGATGGTTAAGCCGTTGTCTAATGTGGATTTGTTTATCCTGACAGCATGTCCATTTGAGGGAGTAAAGAAGGCAAAGACAGTAGTAAACAAAGAGAATATCAAAAAGGTGAATAGAAGATTTTTTTTAAAGAAAGCCCTAATAAACCTTTCTCCCTTTTTGGCAGGTGGCAATGATGATAAGGTTTTTTTGCTGAACTTGCTTTTGAATGAATCAGAGATTTTGCACACTTTTCAATTCCTTTATTTCGAGGGTATTTCATTTCTAACTGGAACGAGAATGCCCACAGTTTTTTTATTATCTGTCAGGTATTTCTGGGCGACTCTCAAGACATCTTGAGGTGTTACACCCCTTATGCCTTCCAAGTATTTATCTCTCAATCTCCAATCTCCAAGCATCTCGAATATTCCGGCGTACAGTCCTTTAGAAAAATTGGAGTCTTGGGCAAATACAAAAGAGGCTTCGAGTTGATTTTTTGCCTTTTGAATCTCTTTAGCCGAAGGCGGCTCTTTTTTGATTTTATCAATTTCAGCATAAATCGCCGTTTCCAAATCTTCCACCTTTATCTGCAATGACGGAGTGGCTCCAAGGAAAAAGAGGAAAGGATATTTATAAAAACCATAATATTCAGCAAAGATATTAAGCGCAAGTTTTTTTTCATAAATAATTTGCTGATAAAGTCTTGAACTCTTTCCGCCCGCAAGTATTAGCGAGAGAACATCAAGGGCATAACTGTCTTTATGCGGGAAAGATGGCACATGATATGCCATAAGAATATAAGGCAGTTGAGCCTCTTTGTGAAGATAAACCATCTTCTGCCCTTTCTGTTCTGGTTCAACAGAGATAGGCATTGTTTTTAGTTTAACATTCGTAGAACGGTCAGAGCATGGCGGCAAATGGGCGAATTTGTCTTTTATCTGAGATATAATTAAATCTGCCTTGACATCTCCAGAGACTACAATAAATGAATTGTCAGGGCAATAAAAATTACTGTAATGCTTGTAAAGATCATCCTTGTTAATAGACGCGATATCAAACATCCACCCTATCACGGGCCAGCGGTATGAGTGCGCTTTAAAAGCGGTGGAAATTACTTCTTCGTAAAGGGCATTTTGAGGGTCGTCCTCATACCTCATCCGCCTTTCTTCCATAACAACCTTTTTCTCAGATTCAACTTCTTTAGCATCTAAAAGTAGATTTATCATCCTGTCAGACTCCAGTTCGAATGATAGTTGAATCCTGTCAGATGCAAGTGTTTGGTAATACATGGTATAGTCTTTCGTTGTAAAGGCGTTGTCAATCCCGCCGTTTTTTTGTATGATGTTTGAAAACTCTTTAGAGCCGTATTTAGCCGTCCCTTTAAACATCATATGTTCAAGCAGGTGGCTAATGCCTGTTTTGCCGAAAGATTCGTCTTTAGAGCCTACCTTATACCAAATCTGAAAGGTGGCTAAGGGGGATTTGCTATCTTCAATAATCAAGACCTTAATGCCGTTGCCAAATATATGTTCTTTAATAGACGAATAGGATGTGGATGGCATGCAAAACAAGAAGGATAATATCATGACTAATAAAAGGCGCATTATTAAATTTAACAGATTAGGTTAACTGGAGACAAATTTAACGATTCTGAAATGTCAAATCTCGCTTTTATTATTTAAAAATTTTATGCTAAATCTCTACCTGTTCACTTTATCGTGTTTTTAATGGCGTTTATAAGGAGGTTTTATAAAGATAACCTTACTACTTGTTGTGTGGTTTATTTTAATGCTAAATTATATTATATTTTTTTATCTTGATTTCTATTAACTTCAAGGAGGGGGTTAATGAGGGAAGAAGAGATTATCGAGACCCTGAAAAATCAGAATGAGGAGTTCAGAAAGATTTATAATGAACACAGAGAATTAGACCGGATACTTGCCGATATGGACAAGAGACATTATTTTACAGATGACGAAGAACTCGAAAGAAAAAGGCTGAAAAAAGAAAAGCTTTTTAAAAAGGATAAAATAGCAAAGCTGATTATTGAATATAAGAAACAGCATTCGTAAGCCTTTGCAATGCATTTGGTTTTAGCAAGTGTAGAAACATTTTTTTTAAACTCCGGGAACTAAATAAAAAACAGGATGGTTATTTGTTTCCGAAAAATAGAGATAGAAAGTTGTCATTCCGAGCAGGTGAGCCGAAGCCCTGAGCAAAGCGAAGGGGAGAAATCTTATCGTTTAACTTAAAGATTACTCACACCCTTTGGGTGTTCGGAATGACAGATAAGTGGAGCGGTCTGCAGGTCTATCTCTATTTTTTGATTTGTTTCAAAACTCTTGCATATATCTTTGATTTATGAAAAAGATGGCTGGATAAAAAATTAAGCGAGGATTTATGATGACTTTAAGAAGCAGCAAGATAAAGACAGGAATTGAGAGAGTGCCTCACCGCGCTTTGCTTTTTGCAACAGGTATGCCTTTAAGCGAGTTGAACAAACCCTTTATTGGTGTAGCAAGCAGCTTTACAGACATAATTCCGGGACATATTACCATGCGGGATCTTGAGAGATTCGTCGAAAAAGGCATTCACTCCGGGGGCGGTTATCCTTTTGTTTTTGGGATTCCCGGCATATGCGATGGTATTGCTATGGGTCATAGCGGGATGCATTATTCCCTGCCCTCAAGAGAGCTAATCGCTGATATGATAGAGACTATTTCGAACGCCCACCAATTTGACGGCATAGTTCTAATAACAAATTGCGACAAAATAACCCCCGGCATGCTTATGGCAGCTGGAAGGCTTAATATCCCTGCGATAGTTGTTACAGCAGGTCCAATGCTCGCTGGTCATTACAAAGGCAGACGTTTGAATCTCACGAGCGATACCTTCGAGGCTGTAGGAAAATATAAGAAAGGCTTGATAAAGGAAGATGAGCTATATGCCCTTGAGCAGTGCGCATGTCCAGGCGCCGGGTCCTGCCAGGGAATGTATACAGCCAATACAATGGCTTGCATAACAGAAACACTCGGCATGAGTCTGCCCGGATGCGCAGCTGTGCCAGCGGTTATGGCTCAGAAAAAACGGATAGCCTTCGAGAGCGGAAAGAAAATAATCGAGCTTATTAAAGGAAATATAACATCAAGGATGATTATGACCAAAAATGCCTTTGAAAATGCAATCATTGTTGACCTTGCGCTTGGAGGCTCAACAAATACGGTTTTACATATACCTGCAATCGCCCACGACGCTGGAATAGAATTACCCCTAAGCGTTTTTAGCGACCTTAGTAAAACAACTCCTCACATCTGCAATATGATTCCAGGTGGAAAACATTATATGGAAGATTTAGAGCATGCAGGAGGCATAAGCGCCGTTCTAAACAGACTGAAGGAGCTGCTAAAAGCTAACTTGACCGTGTCCGGAAAGGATATATTGGAAATTGCCGAAGAGGCTGAAATATTCGATGAAGATGTGATAAGGCCGTTAGATAAAGCTTACCACAAGCATGGAGGTATCGCTATATTGAAGGGCAATATCGCTCCTGATGGTGCTGTTATAAAACAGACAGCTGTTAGCAAAAATATGATGAGATGTCAGGGTGTAGCTCGGGTTTTTGATTCTGAAGAGCATGCCATGAATGCAATTTTAGGTGGGCAGATTCAACCTGGCGATGTGGTTGTCATAAGATATGAAGGACCTAAGGGTGGACCAGGAATGAGGGAGATGCTTTCGCCCACTTCTGCTATCGTTGGAATGGGGCTTAGTGAGTCAGTGGCGCTTATAACGGATGGGAGGTTTTCAGGCGGCACCCGTGGACCCTGCATAGGACATATTTCACCAGAGGCTATGGAAGGAGGTCCTATAGCGGTTTTAAAGGATGGCGATAGGATAGAGATTGACATACCTGAAGGAAGGATAGACGCCCTTCTTTCAAGTGAGGAAATCAAAAAAAGGCTTTCAGAATGGAGACAGCCTGACCCCAAAATCAAGCACGGCTATCTTTTAAGATATGCAAGGCTTGTAAGCTCAGCAGCATCTGGCGCTATTATGCGGTAAATAAAGAACGCACAATTAAATAGTTCAACTTTCGCAGGAAGAAAACCTCATTCTGCCCTTGATAGCCAACGGTAAAGTAGCTATAAACCTGCTTGTAAGTTCTTCAATTACCTTTTCTGATACATCAGTTAACCTCTCTAAATAGAGTCTGTTTATAAACTCTCATTGGTATAAAAGGCTGTCATTCCCGCGAAGGCGGGAATGACATTGTGGAGCACTTTGTTGCAACGAAATTGGAGAAGACCCTCTTTTTTATAAAGTCAGATTCTTTGCTTTGCTCAAATCACAGGCTCTTATCGCTGTATTTGGATTTCAGCCTAACTTATCGTTCCCTTTGATTTTATTGATGTTTTAGATTAAAATAAGATTCTTTAGGAAATTCTGTGAGTGCCGTTCCTCCATACAAGGGAGAAACAAAAAGAGCCTTTCTCAAAAAAGGTGGGCATCTCTCCCTTTACCAAGAGGACCTCCCAGAGGAAAGTCGAAAGAATTATAAACCCAGAATTGTTATTAGACTTAATGAAACTTTGCTCAGAGATGTTATTCCTTTATCTGTAAAGCTTTGTTGAAGCTTTTTTG
>JBBIIV010000095.1:0-6845 GCA_037446295.1 Nitrospirota bacterium | reverse complement strand
AGCATACCTTTTTCCCTTAGATATTCCTCGCTTGGGATTTCAACAGAGCTGGCGCCGCCAGTATATGAATAACAAAGCTTCCCTTCTTCAATAAGCCCTCTAAGGACTGTCTTAGCCTCATCTTTATCGATATTTAAATCTTCCGAGGCCATCCTGATGATGTCTTTTTCTTTTAATTTCTTTTTACCTTTTGCCTTTTCCAGGATTTCAAATATCTTGGTTTTGACAACTTCAGCGTCCATGTAAATCACCTCGTAATTATAAATTGTTTTAGATAAATAAACGGGATGGGCGATATCCCACCCCGTTATTTGTTTATTCTACCACTTAAATGTGGAAGCTGTCCTAAAGGTATCCCTTGCGAAAGTAAAGTCGTCGATATGCTGATATGTAAACTCTATACCAGTTTTCTTAAAGAATCCCTCCCAGCCAATCCTCTCGACCCATTCTCCTACCCTTTCAAATTTCTTAGCATCTTTTGCATATGTCTCGACTATGAGCTTGATGGCTGCTACAACCTTAGGCCATCTCGGAGGCTCATTCGACATGAAAGGAATAACAAGCTTTGAGAACTTTGGATTGCTCCTTAAACTGCCTACCTTGCCCCCTACTACGATAGCGACGCCGTCTCTGTCAGCGTCTTTAATTGGTATCGCAGGGCAGACCGTGAAGCAGTTCCCGCAATACATGCACTTTTCCTTTTTAATCTTAATGCTTTTTGTTGCAGGATCGGGGCTGATAGCGGCGGTCGGACATGAAGCGATTGTTGTCGGCAGCTCGCACATATTCTTGAATGCCACTGCATCAACCTCAGGCACCTTTGTGTGAACGGCGACAATAGCTATATCAGAGCAGTGAACAGCGCCGCACATATTGACGCAGCATGCCACTGCGAGTCTAACTTTATTAGGGAGTTCCTTAGTCGCAAAATATTCATACAATTCGTCCATAGTTGCCTTTACAAGGCCTGATGCATCCGTGCAGGCGCTGTGGCAATGCACCCACCCCTGAGTGTGAACAGGATTGCTGATTCTATGACCTATTCCACCGATGGCATAGCCATTGTCTTGCAGTTCCTTCTGCAACGAAGCAAGTTTGCCCTCGTCCGAGACAAGAAACTCAATATTGTTTCTTGATGTAAATCTCAGGTAGCCATCGCAATATTTATCTGCTATTGCACATGCATCACGGATCGAATCCGTCGCGAGTATTCTCGGGCTCCCAACCCTGACTGTAAATAATTTATCTCCGCTGTTTCCGACATGAACCATAACACCAGGGGAAAGCTGTTCGTGGTATTTCCAGTTGCCATAGTTCTTTTTTACGACAGGCGGTAAAAATTGCTCAAAATAAGGTGGTCCTATATCGGTCTTTCTTTGTGGTGCTGACATTATATCCTCCTTTAATTTCTTAATTTATCCAAATTAGAATTTATATTTCCCGGTCTTTTTCTCTTCCGCTTCTTTAGCCTTAATCTTTTCGATGTCTTCTTCCTCAAAAAACCAGAACGGGTCTTTTCTCGGCTCTTTAACCTGCTGCGGCTGAGGGGGTACGCCAATATAATTGAGGAATGACCTCATGCCGACTCTCTCTATAACCTCGCCGATTCTCTCTCTTGCCTTGCCATACTCATCCCACCACTCTGTCATCTTCCGGACGATATCTTTAACCTCATCAAAAGGCTTTTCAATCTTAATAAACGGGACGATAACCCATGAAAGTAAAGATCCCACAACGATTGGCGCTTTACTGCCAATACAGATTGTTGCGCCTTTCTCATCTCCGGGCTTGAGCGCCTTTGTCATTTTGGATATGCAATGCATGCACCTGTTGCAGTTTTCATTGTCTATGGAGAGCTTCGAGCCATCCCAGCTCATACAGCCTGTTGGGCACATATCAACAACCCATTTCTGGACATCAAAACCACTTTTTGCATAATTGTTCACTTCATTCTGGTCAATCTTTATATTGCCTTTCCATGTGCCAATAATTGAACAATCGGCGCGGGCAATAGCAGCAACACAGTCGCAAGCACACCCAGCGATCTTAATCTTAAATTTGTAGGGCCATGAAGGTCTGTGAAGCTCATCCTGAAATTCCTGGGTAAGTTGATAGCAAAGCTCAAGGGTGTCAATGTTGGCCCACTCGCATCTGGCAGGTCCCACGCAGCAGCTTGGGGTTCTCATTGCGGAGCCCGAGCCTCCAAGGTCCCACCCTCTTGAGGAAAATTCAGCAAATATATCTTCGAGAACTTCAGTTCTTGTGCCGAGGAGAATCATATCGCCGGTTGAACCATGCATATTAGTCAGTCCGCTGCCATATTTATCCCAAATATCGCAGGCTGTTCTTAATGCATCGGTTGTATAAAACCAGCCGCTCGGATGATTGATTCTGACGGTATGGAAATGCGCAACGCCTGGGAACTCTTCAGGGATTGAAGAATATCTGCCGATAACTCCGCCTCCGTATCCTCTTACTCCGACAATCCCTCCATGCTTCCAATAACCAACTTTGGTATTGAAAGATTTTTCGAGCACACCCAGCTCGTCAGCAGCCATGTCATTCTTTGCAGCGCACTTTTTCATTTCTTTGACAAAACTTGGCCAGGGACCCTTCTCAAGCTCGTCTAACAACGGGGTATCATACTTCTTTGGCATAAAAACCTCCTTTTTTGATTTATATTTTTTTTAAGGCTTTTTACCTTAAAAGCTTGGAGATATAAATGAAACAAAAACACTACAAGGCTAATATACATTGTTATCAATGGTCAAATAAAAAAAATTTATTTTTATATTAGTATTATTTTTTTTCTTGACCCTTTTATTATTACATACTTAAAATTACATAGCAATGAAAATCAAACAAATGGAATTATACGGGTTTAAATCCTTTTCAGATAAGACGGTTGTCTCTTTCAATGGGGGCATATTGTGTATCGTAGGTCCTAACGGCTGCGGGAAAAGCAATTTAGTTGACGCATTCAGGTGGGTATTTGGAGAGCAGAGCGTTAGAGCGCTCCGAAGCGATAAGATGGAAGAGGTCATTTTTCAGGGTTCTTCAGGCAAAAAACAAAAGGGGGTTGCAGAGGTCTCCTTAACTTTTGCGAAACAGACGGCTTCCGATGACAATTTATATAGCGTTGAAGCTCGTAATGAAGATGAGATAACACTAACCCGCAGGCTATACAGGTCGGGAGAGAGCGAATACTTAATTAATAAACGCCAATGCAGATTAAAAGATGTAAGGGATATTTTGCTCAGCGCCGGGGTTGACCCAAAAAGCTATGCAATGTTCGACAATATAAGGGTTTCTGAGATTATTAATGCCAGACCGCATGAAAGGAGATTTATCCTTGAGGAAATTGCAGGGGTTGCAAAATATAAAGTTAAGAAAACCGAGGCAGATGCCAAACTCGAATCCTCAAAGCAAAATCTAATTCGAATAAACGATATTATTTATGAGATAAAAAGGCAAATGGCGAGCCTTGAAAGACAGGCTAGAAAAGCAGAGAGATACAAGAAATTATCTGATGAACTTAAGCTGGTTGAGTTGAGAATTGCCAAGATGAAACATACTGAGTTGACATCAAAAATTACTTCTCTTGTTACAGAAACCAAAACACTTTCCTTAGATGAGTCAACCCTGAGGGCGGAATATTCTTCTATTGAAAATAATATTGAGGCAAAAAAACTTGATATAACACTCAAACAGGGCGAAGCCTCTAGTTTTAGGGAGGAGCTCAGCGGCATTGAAGCTAACCTATCTAATGCTGAAAAAAACACCGCTGTTCTTAAAACACTCCTTGAGAGCAAAAATGCAGAAATTTCCAGATTAAAGCAGCAGATAGAAACCTCTCAAGATAGAAAAAATGAACTTCTGTGCAAGTTTTCCGAAATCGATAAAAATAAACAGATGCTCAGCACAATGAATGAAAATCTTTCAACTGAAATAGGGGCTAAAAGACTATTGCTGGAGGATATCGAATCAATTTTAGATGAAAAGGATATGGTTATCGAGTCAAAAAGGCGGGAACTTTTCAGCATCGCTGAACTTATCAGCGCTAAAAAAACTGAATCCAGCAAAATATCTGCCATGCTCGAAAATCTGAAATATAGGGAATCTTTTTCAAATAGAGATATAAACAGCATCAAGACGAATATTAGCGCTGCTGAAGAATCGGTCAGGAGACTGGAGAATTCCCTCAATAAAATGTGTGGCGAATTGAAAGGACTGTCAGAAGACAATGAGAAAAATCAGATAGATATCGCTCAGATGCAAAGGCATATAGCAGATAAAAATACCGCCATTCATAAAGCCAAAGAAAATATCGCTTCGTTGTTGTCACGGCTTGAATCATTAAAAGAATTGATTGCTGAAAATCCCTTTGAAGGTTTCCCCTTGAATGAGAACAAACATTTTTTCACACACTCATTAGCTGATTTCATAAAGGTTTGTAACGGCTATGAGAATGCGATTGAAGCTGCCTTTTCAGAAAAAATAAATTCAGTCGTAATAGATAAAAAAGAGGATTTATTTGCTGCAATAAAAATAATAAAGGAAAAAAACCTTGACAGAACCTGCCTGCTTTACACTGGGCTAAAAAACAGCTTAGCTGCCAATGCGGACTTAGTTATGTGCAAGACTATGGATGACAATATATGCACAACAGAGGCGAGTGGTAATAATGTGAACCCTCAAAAGGCTTCATTCCTTGTAGCCTTTGAAGCCAACGGCGATAAAGAGAAGCCCTCAGATGAGATGCTCTTGTCAGTAAAAAAGACCGCTTCAGAAATTCTTTTTAATATTTATGTAGTGAATGATTTAAATACAGCCATTGAAACCCTTTATACTGTTGGTCTTAATAACCGCACTATCGTTACACTTGACGGCGATGTCATAACTTCAGAGGGTATTATAATTGTTGGGAAAGGCAGGGAAATCCTCAAGAGAAAACATGAAATAAACGAGCTTCATAAAACTATAGCTGCAGAGAGTAAAAAAATAGAATATCTCGAAAGTGAATTAGACGAATTACAATCTGGATATTCAAACAAACAAGAAGCTCTTAAAAATATTGAATATAGCATAGCTGAACTTCAAAAAATAATAGCCCTTAAAGAGCAAAGCCTCAAAAACCTCAGAGATGATATTCAGAGGAAACAGAGAAAGCTCTCATTTCTTGAAACAGACATTGAGGCATTATTAAAAGAAAAAGAATCTCTCAATAAAACCCTTCTCTCAATATCCGATGAGATTAAAGGGCTTGAAGCAAGGAAAGAGGATACATCTGATGAGTTATCCTTGATTCAGAATTTTCTTGTTTCAACAAAAAAAGAACACGAAATCACCTCGGAACATTTAAATGACCTAAGGCTGTCTTTTACTTCTTGCAGGGAGAAAATTAATGCCCTTAATAAGGAGCGAAACAGCATATCTGAAATGCTTGCCGAGATGGCAGGAAAAGATGACGCTGCGAGAAAAGAGATCTCGGAAGCCATGAAAGAGCTTGAAGATTCTTCAAAAGAGCTTGAAGATTTAAGAATTAAAATACGGCTTTCTCTTGAAGATATAGAGGGTATAAGGGGAAAACTATCTGCTAAAGAAAAGGAAATTGATACCTTAATTAGAGAAGTTTCAGAGAAAGAGTCTGAATTAAAAAGGCTTCGTTCAGATGCCGATGAGTTGTCAAAAAGCCTCTCCGACTCAAAAGCTAGACTAATGGAATACAGGCTGAGAGCAGAAAATATAGAAGAAATGATAATGCAGAAATATTCTGTCAAAATAGACAGCTATATTTTAGAACTAACTGCTTATAATACGGAGCATGATGAAAAAACAATTGTCCAGCTTAGTGAGAAGATACAAGAGTTGGGCGTTGTAAACTTAGGCACCATCGAGGAGTTTGAGGCACTGAAGGACCGCTATAAATTTATGAAGGGACAAAAAGAGGATCTCGAAACCTCGATATCCGAGCTTCAAGACGCTATAACAAAAATCAATAATACCACAAAAAAGAAACTGCGCGAGGCATATGCCGCCATGAGGATTAAATTTTCCGAAATATTCTTAGAGCTTTTTGGGGGAGGCAAGGCAGATATTGTTCTGACAGAAGAAGACAATATACTGCACTCCGGCATCGAGATAATAGCTCAGCCGCCTGGCAAAAAACTCCAAAACCTGAATCTTTTATCCGGAGGCGAAAAGGCTTTGACTACCTTAGCGCTAATGTTCGCCGGTTTTCTTGTCAGGCCAATGCCTCTTTGCATACTTGATGAGGTTGATGCGCCTTTGGATGAATCAAATACAACAAGATTTGCACAAATGCTCAGGAGGTTTTCAGAACATGCGCAGTTTCTAATAATAACCCATAACAGGGCAACGATGGAGATCGCGGATTTCTTATACGGTATAACAATGGAAGAACCTGGAATTTCAAAGTTAATCTCGTTAAAATTTGCTGATAGCTGATAATGGTTGACCCAAAAAATTTCAATTGCAGTTTCCATGTTAAATTTAACAAAATTAAGAATCCATTTCAAAACCATTGCCTTTAGATTGGCATTTAGGTTAAATTACTATATTTTATTTAATTTAGCGCTTGTTTAATAAATCAAAAACTCAACTTTAACAGCAAAAATAAGGATTAGATTCTTGGTAAGCAGAATTGGGTGAAAATGTGGTCATTCTGGCTTGTCCAGAATCATTTTTTGAGCAGGGAAGGATTCTCGAGCCGCTTCCCTTGCGATAATGGCATAGAAACTAGCTTAATAAACATACTTTATATAGTGTCTGTTTATAAATTGCTGTTTTTTATCTTTGTCATACCCGAAGCCTGCCCTCGAAGT
>JBBIIV010000094.1:0-6905 GCA_037446295.1 Nitrospirota bacterium | reverse complement strand
TTCTAAATATTTAACTGCCTCGCTCTCGAAAAATATACACAAAAAGATGAAGCCTTTAATTTATTGGCTATTGCCAGAGAGCTTGGTTTCGCTTGCAATTACAATCTTCTGAATTTAATTAGTGTCTGTTTATAAAGTCAGTCACTTCGTAATTCTTGCCTGCCTGGATGCTAAGCACAGGCAGGCAAGCGAAGCGCGTCAAGAATCTTTCTGTCCAGCGAAATGAAGGGTTCCGGACAACCCGAAATGACGAAAAGGCATAGTTTATAAACAGATACTAATTACGTTGCATCAATCTAACTATTTTTTTCTGGCAAACCTCTCTTCGATTCTATCAAAAATGTCATAAATGACAGGGACTACTATCAGGGTTAGAAAGAGCGATGAAAGAAGTCCCCCGATTGTAGCAATTGCCATTGGCGCTCTCGTCTCAGAGCCCTCTCCCAGTCCGATAGCTATGGGCATCATGCCGAAGATCATCGCAAAAGTCGTCATCAAGATAGGTTTGAGCCTCACAGGCCCAGCTTCAATCAAGGCTTGTTTCCTGCCCATACCCCTTGCCCTCAGCGTATTGGTATAATCGACAAGGAGGATCGCATTCTTCTTGACAAGCCCCATTAGAAGTATAAGACCTATTAGGCTAAAAATATTAATAGTATTGCCAGTTAGGAGCAGCGCTCCAAAAGCGCCGATAAATGAGAGAGGCATAGATATTAGGATAGTCACAGGGTGTATGAAACTCTCAAACTGAGCGGCGAGTATCATATATGCCATCACAACCCCCAGTCCAAGAGCAAAGAGAAGGTAAAAGAATGATTCATCCATTATATCTGCCATCCCTTTATAGGAAGTGGAAAAACCAGTCGGGAGAATCTTTGTGGCTATCGAATTCAACTCATCCTTTGCCTGTCCAAGAGGCTTGCCCTCGAGATTTGCAAAAATCATTATAGCCCTTTGCCTGTCAACCCTATTAATGACGCTTGACCCTCCTGCCTCCTGTAATGTGATTATATTTGATAACTCTATCAACCTACCGTCCTTCGCCCTGACATGTATCATGCCTAAATCATGAGGATTAGCTCTGTTTTCAGGATAAAGCCTTGCCCTTACATCATATCTTCTACCCCTTGCATCATCTCTATATTTTGCTACATCAAGCTCTCCGCCTATAAGAAAGTTGATTGACTCGGCGACTGTAGCAACATCTACCCCAAGTTCCGCTGCTTTATCCCTATTGATAATGACACGGATTTCAGGTTTTCCTGCTTCCAGAGTTGTGTCAACATCAACTATCCCTGGAATTTTTGAATATTCAGATATTATCTGTTTTGAATATTCTTCCAAAGAAGATAGGTCCCTTCCCTGAATGCTAAACTGTATCGGCACATGCCTAACGCCGCCGCCAATTAAGGACACATCCTCGGCAGTGCCTTTCAGTCCTGGGATTTCGCCAAATTTTTTTCTTGCTTCTCTCATAATTTGTTGTTGTGTCCGTTTTCTCTCAGCTTTGGGTTTAAGTCCAACAAACATTGTCGCCTTATTTATCTCAGCTGTGAGTCCAGAGCCCTGCGCATAAAAAACGCTTTTTACTTCTGGAAAGCTTCTGACGACATCTTCTGCATTGCGGAACATTCTGTCAGCTTCATCCAAAGAATAACTAACAGGAGCCTGAAGTCTCACTATGAATCTTCCCTGATCTTCGGGTGGTAGAAACTCCTTCCCGATAAATTTTGTGATAACAAGGCTGAATATAAAAATACCAACAGCCATAAGGACTATCTTTACCTTATGGTCTAATGCAAAAAGGAGAAGTTTCCTGTAGAGTTGTTCGGTTTTAAAATATATGTTGTCAAGAAAGCTGGAGAGACTGGAGATAGCACCGCCTGCTTTTTTTTCAGATCCAACTTCATCATGTTTTTTTAGAAATCTCGACGAAAGCATAGGGGTCAGTGTAAAGGAGATGAGGAGAGACACGAGCACTGCAAAGACAACTGTAAGGGCGAACTGTAGAAAAAACATACCTACAATACCTTTCATAAAAGCAACGGGGAGGAATATAGCAACAATAGCGAGGGTTGTTGCCATGACAGCAAGACCAATCTCTGATGCCGCAAAAGAGGCTGCCTGCATAGGGGGCATCCCTTTGTTGATATGCCTGTGAATATTTTCTATGACGATGATAGCATCATCTATGAGTATGCCTATGCAAAGAGATAGTCCAAGCATTGTCATATTGTTAAATGTGAAGCCGAAGCCGTGCATGATGCTGAAAGTTGATATAATTGATGTCGGTATAGCAAGGGCGCTTATGAGAGTTATCTTAAGACTTTTCAAGAATAACAACACGGCAAGGACCGCAAAAAAGCCGCCGTAGACAAGGTGAGTCTGAACCTCATGAATAGATCGCTTGATGAAATGAGACTGGTCAAAACTCACATCAAGACGCATTCCAGCAGGGAGGGTCTTTTGAATCTTTTCCATTTCCTTCTTTACACGGTCTATTACCTCTACTGTATTTGTCCCGGATTGCTTTTGTATGCCGAGACCTACCGCAGCTGTGCCATTGAATCTCGCGATAGTCCGCTTCTCCTCTACCCCATCTTCAGCTCTGCCGATATCTTTTATTTTTATTGCAGACCCTTTGTTATAGCCCACAATAAGCTCATTGAAGTCATTGATGGAGCCAAGTTCACCTTTTATCTTGATTATGTATTCCCTCGAATCGCTCTCTATCCTTCCGCCGGGTATCTCAATATTTTCTCTCTGCAGAGCCCTCATTACATCTTGCGAAGTTATTTTGTAAGAGTTGAGTCTATCTAAGTTAAGCCATATCCTTATCTGTCTTAACCTCTGTCCAGCCATTCGGATGGCGCCGACCCCATTTATCTTCTGAAGCTGTTCTTTCAAGACCTCGTTTACATATATAGAAAGCTCTCTCGGGGACTGCTCGCCGCTTAAAGCGAGCCATAAGACAGGGGTAGCATCAGGATCAACCTTTTCTATGACAGGTTCTTGAATATCTGTGGGGAGCTTGCTCCTGATAGCAGCTATCTTCTCCCTTACATCTTGAGCAGCGAGATCTATCTTTCTTTCAAGGACAAACTCCACGGTTACAACTGATACGCCTTCAGTGCTGTATGAGTTAATAGTTTTGACTCCGTTGATGGTGCTTATAGCTTCTTCTATCTTATCGGTTACATCTATGTCAATGACTTCAGGATTTGCACCCTTTAGAACCGTCGTGATATTCACAATAGGAAATTCAACCCTTGGGAAAAGATCAATGCCAATGCTTGGGTAGCTCACGACGCCAAGCACGACAAGCGCAAGGATTATCATTGTCGCAAAGACAGGTCTTTTTATTGATATGTCTGCAAGCCACATATTACTTACCTTGGGAGTCGCCGGCATTAACTATTTTGATTTTTGCATTATCAGATAGATTCTGCTGTCCGACCGTAATCACAATTTCCCCCTCTTTTATGCCCTCCAAAATCTCAACATATTCCATGAGATTTGATTTGCTGCTTGCCGATAATTTATACTGCTGTCCCACTTTTACAATCCTCGATTTAGCAGCGCCTTCCTCCGCCACAAAAACCCTGATTTGTTCACCCTCATAGACAAGTGAAATTGCAGGAATAAGGATAGAGTCCCTTAATTCTCCTGTAAAAAGAGTTATTCTGGCAAAAAGCCCGGGCTTAAGCGACCCATCTGGATTTGGCGTCAATGCCTCTACCTGAAGACTTCGGGTCTTCTCCTCAAGGCTCGGATAAACAATGCTGACCTTCCCTTTAAATTCTCTTTCGCCAAAGGCATCCACCTTGAAAGATACATCCTGATACTTTTTGATTCTGCCTATGTCTTTTTCACTAACAGTAAAGATGAGCTTAAGGGGGTTATTTTTTATCACGACAAAAAGGGGTGAGCCATTCCGGGCATAATTCCCTGCTGTAACCTTCTTCTCCTTGATAAAACCATCAATCGGGCTATATATTTTCGCCTTAAAGAGCTTTTGCTTTGCCAAAGAAAGGGTTGATTTAGCCCTTTCCAATTCAGCCTCTGCAAGGGACAGCCTTGTTGAGACATCATCAAATTGCTGTTGAGTGACAAGCTGTTCTTTAAAGAGCGCTTCTTTGCGCTTAAATTCGAGCTTTGTATTTGAGAAAGATGCCTCAGCCTGCTTCAGTGCAGCTTCAGACCTCCTGACATCAAGTTCATAATCGGTCTCGCTTATAACAGCCAGAAGCATACCTTTTACAACTGGTGTTCCTTCATTGACCTTCAAATCTCTTATAATTCCGTCAACCTCTGCGCTTACGATCACTTCCTCATAGGGGTTCAGAGAACCGGTTGTCCCGATAAATGGCCTCACGGAGCGCTTCTCCGCCACTTGAGCCTTGACGCCGATAATCTTGTCCTCGTGCACTATATTTTCTTTTTTGCCGCATGCAGGCAGACTGAAAATTAAAAAAACTGCTGCAATGAAAAATATAAATAAAGAGGTATAATTCTTATTCATCATTTAACAACTCCTGTATCCAATCTGTTAGGCTTATTTTTTAAAGAATTACCAGTAATTTTATTTCTCCACACCTGCCTAATTTTAAACAGGCTTCTCAAATCTTGGTCTTAAATCAGTATTAATGCCGACAAGGGTTGTGAGGGGGTTGCTAAATTAATCGAGATAGGCGGCGCCCCGCCCCTACTTAACACCTTGAACTAATTCGCTGTTCACTGTTCTCAGCAAAATTCCAATGACTTTTTTAAGCCTTATTTGCGAAACCTGAAAATTGTAAAGGGCTTCAGAATACTGTCTTTCAGCAGTGATAAATAGTGTATTTGCATCCATCACATCAATGCTGTTTGCCAATCCAAACTCAAACTGCCTCGACACAGAATTGAAGTTGTCTTTAGCAAAATTAAGCTGGTCTTGGAGGGATTGCAATATGCCCGTCAAGGTCACAAAATCGAGATAGGCTTTTTCCACCTCTATCCCTATAGTCTTTCTGGAGCCATCATATAAAAGGTTAGCTTGTCTATTTCTCGCCTCAGCTTCCCTGACCTCGGCTCTCCTTAATCCACCCTCGAAGAAGGGAAAATTTATCTTTAGTGCTCCATAGATACTTTCTTTATTAAAGAGTGCTGAGAGCGGCTCCTGATCTTGTCTCAGCCAAACCCCTTCTATAGAAAGAATAGGGAAATAAGAGCCCCTCGCATAATTTACCTGTTTTTCGGCTATCTTTTTCTGGATTTCAAGGGATTTCAAATCAGCCCTTACCTCATAAGCTTTTTGTTTATAGCATTCAAGAGGAGCCTGAGTGCATGACGGCATAAATAAGGACTGCTCTAATAAATCAATCTTCGATGATGCCAGACCTTCTTTTATATCAAATTCGGAAGATACTCCAACAATCCTTGAGAGCACTGATCTGGAGAGTTTAAGGTTGTTTTCCGCTCTTACGAGTTCGGATTTAGCGCCTGAAAGTTCAGCCTCAGCCCTGAGAAGGGCAGTCTTTGTTACCTCGCCGACTTTCAACCTAATATGGGCAGCATCTCTGTGCTTTGTAAGTCTTTCGACATTGGTTTTAGCTATATCAAGAAATTTCTTTGCTTTGAGAACATCGTAATAAGCTAAAGAGACACTCATAAGATAGGATTCTTTTGCAGCAAGTAAGTCAAATTTACTTTTCTCAATTGCCGCCAACGAGATTTTAAGGGCGGTTATCTCCCGCCCGCTTAATGAAAGGGACTGGTCTAATCTTACCCCCCAACTGGATGCATGCTGAGGCTGAATAACCTGACCACCAGTGGAAAACTTCTCTTCACCATATTTAGCATACCCCCCAAAAGCTGAAAGCCTCGGCATAAGAACAGAAATAGCCTTATCTTTAATTCTCTCTGATATATAAAGTTCTTCCTCGGAGAGCTTTATTCCTTCGGAGGTTTCAAGGGCGATTTTGTATAGGTCATTTAATGTATATTCCTTCACAGCCTCTGCTCTACTAGCAGCAATGGTTGAAAGCAAAAAAAGCCCCAAACAGCAGGCAAGCATATACCTGAGATTACAGATGAAAAAGATTATCTGAAAAATATTTGCAAGATTCATTTCAATGTCCCTCTAGAGAATATTTCTATAAATTCGTTTAATGCTCTATCATAATCTTCTGTGCCGCTATCTTTATTGAATATAAACTCTTGAATTTCAAAATATGAGAATACCATCCCAAGCAACGCACGTCCTCCAAGTTTGGGGTCAAAATTCTTTAAAATACCTTTTTGCTGCTTTTCTGTAAAATATATTGCAAGTGTGCTGTAAAGTTCATCAAGAAAAGATTGATAGAAGGCGATTATGTGCTCCGGATATCTAAACATTTCGGATTTGATTATCTTAATCATCTCCTTGCGCAGAAAAAGGGTATTCAGAAAACTTTTCACAAGCACGAAAAGGGCTTCCCTGTAGTCTAAATTAGATATCTTGGGCAAAATATTTCTTAGCTCTGGCAAAAAGCTATATTTCTGAAAAACCTCTCCCAAAAGCCTTTCTTTTGTAGGAAAATGCCTGAAGAGTGTTACCTCAGCAATGCCAGCATCATTAGCTATCTGGCGGGTTGTGGCGCCAAGATACCCTTTTTGAGAAAAAAGTTTGAGAGCGCTTTCAAGTATCTTTTCCCTTGTTGAAAGAGGCTCCGAAATTACCATATCATCCTTTTGCATCTCGAGTAGATTGCTGGATCTCCCATCCCCATACCCCTGAGAGAACCCCATGTTTTAAATTAAGTAAGCACTTACTTACATTATCTAAGTTAGAAATTAAATGTCAAGATATTTTTGCGCGGAGTTTGAAATTGAATTAGCTATTTTCTTATAAAGCAATGTTTAATCCACCATTTCTTTAATGGCAG
>JBBIIV010000093.1:0-7213 GCA_037446295.1 Nitrospirota bacterium | reverse complement strand
AAAGGAGAACTTTTTTTGCATTAATATTAGTGGTAACTGCATTTTTTGGGTTAAACATGACCAATAAAAATATTGTATTATCAATACTTCATGTTGTTTGCCGGACAGTAATGACTAAATATAAATAATACCAGTCCCGCATGGGACTGAGATACTGATGATTATACACATATTGAATCCAAACTTTTTGATAGGGACGAGGGAAAAAGGAACGTGCAAATTATGGAAGAAGAGTTGAGAACGATGATACTCGATTACCTGCAAAAAGGATTCCTGGACAATATCATCGACATGTTCAGGCATGACAAGAATCTCTATCCACTGGTAATTGACATGATAAAAGACGACAGGATAAGGGTCAGGCTGGGAGGCGTCGCTCTTGTGGAAGAGCTTGCCAAAACCTCAAAAGAGGAGTTTGCCGGTATCGTGCCGGGGATATCTGCGCTCCTTAAAGACCCAAACCCTACTCTCAGGGGAGATGCCGCTTACCTGCTTGGAATAATAGGACTTGAAACATCCCTGCCAGACTTGCTGGAAGCCTCCGATGATGAGGATGAAAATGTCAGAATTATAGCCCTTGATGCCGTCGAGCAGATAAATTCCCTTAAACAATGAAAGCCGTTACGAAGATCAATTCATAGCTGCATAAAGCATATCAAACACAGCCATGCCCTTATCGAGCGCCTCAAGGTCGCTTTTGGCGGTCTTTCTTATTCCTATTAAAATATCCTCTATCAACTTCGTTTCGGGCACCCTGTATTTTCTGTCTTTGATATCAAGTTCATGCACTGTCTCTGCTATTTTCTGTAAGGCTTTATCTTTGAACCCGAAGGATTTCAATAAAACCTCAAAGGTGCACAGGTCTCCGGAATGTGTAAAGATGCCGTCCCGCAGGTCGAATGTAATAAAGCCGCTGTCAAGGGTGCCGAGTTTTTTTTCATCTATGAAGTCAAATACGGCATCTTTATCAATAAATTTTTTAATCAGCCATGCCGACGCCATTCTGTCTACAAAGGGCTTTTTTCTTGTTACCCATGTCTTCCCCTGGTATGTTTCAATATTTCTTGCCGCGATAACGGGCGGTGTTTGCTTCTTTACCCCCAGCCCTTTGATGCTCTTGATTTCGGCATCCGCCGATTCCATTCTTGCATAAAGCAGCTGTCCGGAGGCGGCGCCGAAGAAATCGGTTTTTCTGATCTCCTCAAATTCCCTGAGCAATTTAGTCCAACGGCCGAAGAGTTTTTTCATATTAAGACCTTCGGTCCCCTTCTTAATGCTCTGTATCATTTGTTCCATTTCATCAAGCTTTTTTTCAATGGCATGATAATCCTTATCCCTTTGGAGGTTGAAAAGACTTTTAATACCCTCATTCGTTATTGTTTCAACATTGGCGGCGGCAATAAATGCCCCTTCCCCACCCATTGAATTAATCTCTGAGATCAGCCATTGAAAGAATTCAAGGTTGTCATCACTGAACGGAAGCAGGTAAACCGAGCCTTTAAAGTGCAAAGCCCCTGCCTTTATAAGTCTCCTCCATATCCTCATCCTTTTGCTTATAGGTTTTGACGGAACACTGTAAAAGAATACAAGCCAACCATCGGGATTAGCTCTATTGTATATATTAGAATCAGGATTCAGCATCGTTCCCCTGCCTGTCTTCACTAATACCAATGGTTAACATGAAGAAAATTCCGGCACATGCAACAATGACAGCAGCCCCCAGAAACGAAGTTGCGATGCCGAAATGATGGGCTGCAATTCCGGAGATAAGCGGCCCGGTTGTATGCCCTATGTCCATTATAGAACCGAGAAGCCCCATTGACGAACCATAGGCTTCCCTTTTGCTTAAATCGGCGATATAAGCCGAAGTAGCAGAAGTGACTATTGAAAGGCTTATTCCGATAAAAATACTCATTAGAAGCAAGAAAAAGAAATCCTCAAACAGCGGCAAAGCCCCTACGCAACCCGCCCCTATAAATGTACCGGCGATTATTTGCGGTTTTCTGCCGTGCCGGTCGGAAAATTTTCCCATAAAAGGCCTTGTAAGGGCAAGGGTAATTATCTGCGCCGAGAGCAATATCCCCACCTCATAGGCGCTATGTCCAGCTTGTATTGAATAAAGGGGAAGAAACGTCTCAAAGGTGCCGTATGCGAACAATATTGATGCCTCAATAATACATGTAAAGAGAATCGCCCTGTTTGTAATAACCTTTTTAAAATTCCTGAAGGCCTCTTTCTTCTCTCTCATCTTATCTTCGTTTTCCCGAGCTGGATTGGGCAGCCTCCAGACGAGCAGAAGGGTTGCAATGCCTGCAGCGGCGCTGATTATATAAACAGCCTTATAACTTAAAGCCGGTGAAAAGACGAGCAGGCTTATGACAGCCCCTCCGGCGACCGGCGCAACGAATCTTCCAAGCAGCGTAGCGGTGGAAAACCAGCCCAGCTTCTCGCCCCGCTCTTTATGAAAAAGATCCGACACATAGGCCATAGCGACCGGCATGAAAATGGCGGTTGCAAAGCCATGATAGAATCTTACGAGCGCAAGCTGCCATATCGAACTTACAAAGAGATACAAAAACGGGGCTGTCGAAAAAATCAAAGATGCAATAATGAACATCTTTTTTCTGCCTATCTTATCAGAAAATATTCCTGCCGGGACGCTCGCAACAACCCCCATAAAGGCCGAAACGGCTGCAACCATCCCGACCTCCGAAGGACCCCCTCCCAGATAAGTCGCAAAGAGAGGAAGAACGGGGCTTTTAGCGATGGTAGAACTGAATACCGCAAAAAGCCCCGTTGTGCACAATAATATGAAAGGGCTAAATCTCATTTGCTCCTTTGAAGCCCTTGAATTTCGTCGTGATAACCGAGATAACGCTTGAGGGTTATCTCATTTTTGCCATACTTTGGATTTGTTTTCAAAATCGCTACAAATTTTTGCTCCGCCTCGGCCTCGGAGGCGATCTTGACAATGCCGTCAGTGATTATATCGACAAGCCTGTCCGCATATATAATTATCCGTTCTTCGAGTTTGTGAAGGGTATAATCTTTTGCCGGCAAGCCCAGTTCGATCGCCTCATCAGCAGTCAACCCGCCTCTGATATGCTTCTCCATAATAGCCGTAATCTGCGGAGAGAGCCCCAGTTCTTTACCCATCTCGGCGCCTATTCTTCCATGCTCTATAGCGTGAGTCTTGGCCTTTCCAAGATCGTGAAACAACGCACCCCTGCCGATAAGCTCCATGTCAAGTTTCGCATCTGTTCTGCCCGCTATCTCCAGAGCCTTTTCAGCCACCTTTACGCAGTGCCTTATGTCATCCTCCGAGACGCCGGCCTTCCGGAGCAAGTCGATATCCGAAGCCTGAATTGTATAAGTCATTGTTGTTCCTCCTGTAAATATTATTTAACCCCGAAATACGCAAGCGTATCCGCAACGGCCTTTTCGAGATCATCCTGAACATGCTTGAATTTTGCCTTCAAATCGTCATGGATATGCTGTAAGTACTCCTGCAACGCCTCATCGCCATATTTGTCCTTAAACATCTGGCCATACTCATAAATCTTTGTGACATCGTGCCTTTCCGCCTTCTTGGCGGGGTCACCGTCAATCCACTCGTGAACCTCCCTGTAATCTTTACCCGTTCTCTCAAGACTAATCTTCAAATGCTTCTCAATTGGCGGCATAAACAACCTCCTTATATTTTTATTTAAAAAGTAACATATGTTACATTGTAACATGTGTTACTTTTTTTGTCAAGGAGATGTGAGAAAAGCAAAACAAATAATAAGAGATAAAACAGAGGGTTAGGGCAAGAGGAAAACTACAGCGCTTTTGCGGATAATGTATGAATAGAAATGCCTATTTTTAATATATCTTCTAAGTTTTTAATAAATTCAATTATATCTGAGAGGTCCTCCATGACCGAGTCTGCCCCTGCTTTACGCAGGGTTGCAGCAGAATACGGTCCTGTTGCCACGGCAATACAATAAGCGCCATATGGTTTTGAGCAATAGACATCTCTGGGAGTGTCGCCTACAATGATGCAGTCGCTGTAGTCAACCTTTTTCCTATAAATATCCTGAAACCTTTTTAATGCATGGGGCAGCAAATTGTTGCGGTCTTCGTCATCGCTCCCGAAAGCCCCGAAAGGAAAATAGTTATTCAGGTCAAAAGCACCGAGCTTTATTCTTGCGCCTCTCTCCATATTGCCGGTCAAAAGCCCAAGGGCGAAGAATCTGTTATGATTATCCAGTAGTTCGAGTATTTCCTGAACACCAGGCATCGTTCTCCTATTGCTGTTATTTATTTCCATACTCAAGGTTTCAAGATACAGTTCGATTAATTCACTAACTATCTGTTTTTCACAAGGCAGATTGTGCTTACTAAGACCTTCTTTGATAATCTGTATATCTGTTTTACCTGCCATGTTTATTTTTTCAAAAGCATTTTGTATCGAAAAATATTCATGGAAAATAATATCAAGCGACCTCGAACCAGCCTTTCCTGTGTCAACCAGTGTGCCGTCAATATCAAAGAGTATAAGCTTTTTCACCGTAAAATACCTACTCAGTCATTCTGTGTTTAGTGCAAAACCCAGTCCTTTTTATCTGGATTCCGTGTCCCCCGATTATAAAGACTTCGAGGGCAGGCACGGAATGACAGGCTCTATGTTAGGGTCAATGACGGATAAAATGTTTCCTGCTTGGAGGCAGTTTCTGTGATTCCGCACTTGAACGGTTCATTGCCAGTCACAGTGAGGAGTGATTTTTGGGCAAATCAAACAGAATCATTTTCCACCCCTCATTTACTCAAAGCCGCCTCAAATCTCGGTCTAACATTTTGTAAACCCGCAAGAATAGCACTTAGCGCAGCCTTCTTCATGTTGAATGGCGCTGCCGCATTCTGGACAGGCGCCCAAAAGCAGAGTATCTTTGAAGGTGATTGTCTGGTTTTGAGTGCTATTTGAGTTTTTAGACGATAGTTGTTGATATCTTACCAGTGCCTTTGCTATAGCATCAGAGCATGACAATATCCTGCCGCCTTCATCATGCCAGGAGGGCTGGTGGCAGGATATGCCCATAAGCTGTTTTACCACCTCTTCGGGTTCAACATTGGACCTCAGAGAGAGGGATATCAGCCTCCCGATTGCCTCTGCTTGACTTGATGCACAACCGCCTGCCTTTCCAATATTTGTGAAGACCTCAAACGGCTTGCCATTTTCATCTTCATTAATTGTTACATATAGGTTTCCACAGCCTGTTTTCATGAGTCTTGTTGTCCCATTAATAACCGAGGGACGTTTTTTAGGGATAATCCTAGGCGCGATATTTTTAGCCAAGGGTTCTTCATCTTTCTTGACAGTCGAGATGACCTGTTCTTCTCTTGAGCCATCACGATAGACGGTAACCCCTTTACAGGAAAGTTTATATGCCAGAACATATACATTTTCTACATCTTTGGGGGTCGCTGAGTTTGGGAAATTGACTGTTTTGGATACGGCGTTGTCGGTATATTTTTGAAAAGCCGCCTGCATCTTAATATGATCGATTGGGGTTATGTCATGAGCGGCAACAAAGATATCTTTCATCTCTTGTGGAAACTCTTTAAAATGGCTTATAGAGCCTTTATCGGCAACCATTTCCATAAGCTCTCTGCTCCATAGCCCTCTATTTTTAATTTCCTTCTCAAAATATGGATTGACCTCAAGGAGTTTTGTTCCCTCCATTACATTTCTAACAAATGAAAGGGCAAATAACGGCTCTATGCCAGAAGAACACCCGGCAATTATCGAGAGGGTTCCAGTTGGCGCAATGGTCGTTAGAGTAGCATTTCTGAGTGGGATTGTGCCTTTGTATATGCTGTTTGAATAATTGGGAAAGACGCCTCGCGTTTCCGAAAGATATTGTGAGCTATTTCTTGCCTCTTGCTGAATGAATTTCATAGTATCTTCTGCCAGATTCAAAGCCTTTTGTGAATTATAAGGGATTTTTAATTGTATAAGCATGTCTGCCCATCCCATAATCCCTAACCCTATCTTCCTATTTGCCTTGGTCATATCTTCAATCATTTTTAAGGGATATTTATTTGCATCTATCACATTATCGAGGAAGTGAACAGCTTTATGGACGGTATCTTTGAGTGTTTCCCAATCAACTTCAGGACCTTGCCCATTAATATATTTCACCATCTTTGCAAGATTTATCGAGCCAAGATTACATGACTCAAAGGCGAGCAAGGGCTGCTCCCCGCAAGGATTGGTTGACTCTATTTCCCCGATTGCTGGAGTAGGGTTTGAGACGTTAATCCTATCAAGAAATACTATGCCCGGTTCTCCATTCTTCCATGCTTGATTTACGATAAGATCAAAAACTTCTTTTGCCTTCAAAGAGCCTGTCACTTTTTTTGTTCTTGGGTTTATGAGGTCATATTCCTTTTCATCCTGAACGGCTTTCATAAATTCTTCGGTAATTGCTACTGAAATGTTGAAATTAGTAAGCTTTGTGTTTTTGGTCTTGCAGGTTATAAATTCAAGGATATCGGGGTGATCAACTTTTAAAATTCCCATATTAGCGCCCCTTCTTGTGCCTCCCTGTTTAACTGCCTCGGTAGCCGTATCGAAAACAGTCATAAAAGAGACAGGCCCTGACGATATACCCTTTGTCGAGCCAACCACATCACCTTTAGGTCTAAGTCTTGAAAAACTAAACCCCGTTCCGCCTCCTGACTTATGTATGATTGCGGCATACTTAACTGCATCAAAGATAGAATCCATTGAATCATCAACTGGGATAACGAAACATGCGGAAAGCTGCCCAAGCCTCCTACCAGCATTCATCAAGGTGGGGCTGTTCGGCAGAAATCTGAGAGATGCTATCAATTCATAAAAGTCATTTTCTGTTTGGGATACCTCCAGAGTATTCTTTCCATAAAGTCTATCTACCGCAGATATAAAAACCGCAACCCTCTTGAAGAGATCTTCTGGGGTTTCTATTATTCTACCTTCTTCATTCTTCTTGAGATATCTCTTTTCGAGGACCTTAACGGCGTTTGGTGCTAAATCAAGGTTAGCAGATGATTTCATCTCACCCATCCTCCTTCTATAAAATGTAGTATTGTCAAATTATCGCTGGATCTGGATTAAGAGTGCATTAATTCTCAAACAGGCTCTGTTTAGTGCCTGTTTATAAAGTCGATAAACCCGCTATTTTGTCAT
>JBBIIV010000092.1:0-7254 GCA_037446295.1 Nitrospirota bacterium | reverse complement strand
CTTGCCTCCTCCATCTACATCGTTGCCCGAAAGATGGAAAGGCAGCCTACTGGTTTTTACAATCAGGTAAAGGAAGAACTTAAGAAGCATCTGAACAAAAAACTTGACCGTCTCTGGCAGGAAGGGATTGGAGGAGCGGACTTTTTTATATCTGCAATAGGTTCGGCTATTGAGGTCTTTGGGAAATATGAAAAGGTGATGGATTATGAGGGCAATATTATCCGTGCTGACAGGCTTCTTGAGGATGTAAGGAAGATTGCGACTGATTATGCAGTTCATCAGATTTTGCACAATGGCTTTGCAGGAGAGATATCTGACTTAACCAGATTCTATGTGTTATACCGCTGGGACTTCGGAGAGGCAAAGGTTCATTTTGACGAGGCAAGAAAGCTTGCCACAAGCTGCGGTATTGACCTTGCCTCTGAATGGAATAAAGACGGATTTATCAAGAAAGAGAAGGAATTTATCAGAGTCTTGGGTCCTCAAGAACGAAAGATTGAAGACCTTAAAAGCTCATCAGAACTTATTGATGTTTTGCACAATGTCCTTTTATTATGGGAAAAAAGCAAAAGAGATGATATGCTAAAATTGCTTCACGAATCAGGCTTTGGTGAAAGCGAGGCTTTTTACCGTGTTGCACAGGCTGTTTCTGAGACACTGCCGAATGAGAGCAAGGAAAAGAAACTGCTTGACGGCTTCCTTGCAGGAAGGGAAAGGGTGAGAGAGGAAGTTAGAAAAGAAACTGGCAAGGGGAGGTTATTCTAATGAAGGCATTTAATACAATCGCCGTTCCGCATAAAGACATCCTTGAGGGCAGGCTTACAATGGATGTCTTTGCAGCAGACCTCTATGAAGTGAGTCAAAAAAGAGGACCTGATGAATATAAAGATGCTGAGACCTTCTTCAATAAAACCTACCTTACACAAGGGCTTGAGAATCTGCTAAATGTTGTTGAGAAAAGGCTGAGTGGAAAAGGCGGAGACCCTGTTATCCAGATTCAGACCCCTTTCGGCGGTGGCAAAACCCATGCTCTTATTGCCATGTATCATAAAGCAAAAGACTGGAAGGCAAAGCCTGTTGTATTGTCAGGCACTGCACTGAGCACAAAAGAGACATTATGGGGTGTAATCGAAAAACAGTTAACCGGGAAAAATGAAAAACTTGCAGGCAATATAGCACCCGGCAAAGAGGCGATTAGAAAACTGCTTTCTGAAAAACAGCCTGTTCTTATACTGATGGATGAGGTTCTTGAATATGCAACAAAGGCAGCAGGCGTGAAAGTCGGAGAAAGCACGCTCGCAGCCCAGAGCATAGCTTTTATGCAGGAGTTAACAGAGACAGCGGGCAACCTGAATAATGTCTGTCTTGTTGTAACCCTTCCTTCAAGCATTATTGAGCATTACGATGAATCAGCGGATAAACTTTATCTCCAGTTGCAGAAAGTTGCAGGCAGGGTAGAGAAGATTTACACGCCTGTTCAGGAAAATGAGATTGCTAAGGTTGTCAGGAGAAGGCTTTTCAGCGACATTAAAGAATCAGAGGCAAAGAAAGTTATCTTAGGATTTATAGAATATGCAGAGAAAGAAGGAATCCTTCCGGCAGGCATGCAGCCAAGCGAATACAGGGACAGGTTTATTGATTCATATCCATTCATGCCTGAGGTATTGGATGTCTTATATCACAGATGGGGAAGCTTCCCTAACTTCCAGAGGACAAGGGGAGTCCTAAGGATTCTCTCTCTTGCAATTGATTCCTTAAAGGGCAAAACAAGACCTTTTATCAGTCTTGCTGATTTTGATCTTTCGAATCAGGAAGTCCGACAGGAGCTTTTAAAGCATATCGGCGCTGAGTTTAACAGTGTGCTGGCACAGGATATAACAGATGCCGATGCAGGGGCTAAAAAAATTGATGTATCGCTTGGGGGCGCATATCAGGGATTGCAACTTGGCAGCAGAACTACGACAACTGTTTTCCTTTATTCTTTTTCTGGCGGACATGAAAGAGGCGCAACTCTCGGAGAAATCAAAAGAAGCGCTACAACTCTGGAAAACCCAGCAAGTGTTGTTGCAGAAGCGATTGAGCAACTGAAAGGAAAACTTTTTTATCTGCAAAGCATCGGTGATAAATATTTCTTCTCAAACCAGCCGAATATCAACAGGATACTCCTGACCAAAATGGAAAACATAAGGAGCAAAGAAATTGCTGACCTGGAATACGACCTATTAAAACGAAGCATCAAGGGAGGTAAATTCAAGGTCTTTATATGGGAAGAAAACGCTGGCAATATCTCTGATTCTGATGAACTTAAGCTTGTTATTTTGAAAAAAGAAGATAGTGGCTTAATAGACGATATTTTAAAAAACAAGGGATTAACTCCGAGGGTGAACAGGAATACATTGTTTTTCCTTTACCCTATGGAATCTGAAAGAACAGGATTTGTAAGTAATATTAAAAAGAAGATTGCCTATGATTATATTGAGCAGGACAGGAGCCTGCCTTTATCAGATGAACAGCGTAAAGAGATAAAGAAAGAATTGAAAAAGATAGAAAATGGTCTTAAGGAATCCATCCGGAGATTGTATAGAACAATAGCAATACCAGATAAATTAGGCATGAAGGTTGAAGATTTAGGGATACCAACCTTTGGAGAAGATAAGGCAATCGACCATGAAGTTTATGATAAGCTGCGTTCAGAGGGTGAGATATTAGAAAAAATTGTACCATTGGTCATCAAGGAAAAATATCTCGTTGGCAAGGAATATCTTCTGACTGAGCAGCTTTATCAAGCATCACTGAGAACACCCGGTGAGGCAAGACCTGCTAACAAATCAGTTCTGGAACAAGGGATAGCCGAGGGCGTTTATAAAGGTATATTTGGGATTGGGGAGATTGAAGGCGATAAAGTAACTTGCCATTATTTTAAAGAACGTGCATCAGTTGCATTCTCTGATAATGAAGCCCTTATCAGCGACCACATCTGCCGAGAACAGAAGAAAAAAGAGGAACAGATAGAAGGAAAAGAAACCGTATCTATACAACCTACAGAACAAGGTACTCTTATTAGTGGAAAAATTGAGGAAGGATTAAAAGGCGCTTCCGTTGAGGGGTACAGAGAGAACCTACTTTTCAGATTTATAGTCCCAAGAGGCAAAGTAGCAGACATCATGCGAGTGTTGAACTACATGCAGAGCAAATTCAATACACTTGAAATAGAACTTATTGCGACTGATGGCAAAATCTCCAATCAAGATATTGAGGACAAAATAAAAGAGGCTTTCAGGCAGTTGGGGATAGAGATAGATTTAGACAATTAATGATGTAGGTGAAGGTAAACGGAAAATATCATAGGCACTTTAATTAGAGTCTGTCCATAAACTATTACTTTTTTGTCATTCCGGCCTGTCCGGAATCCTTTCTTAATTCCCACTTAGAAAAGGGGGATAAAGGGGGTTGTTACAGAAGGATTCTCGACGCGCTTCGCTTGCCTGCCTGTGCGTGGCACGCAGACAGGCGAGAATGACACAGAAACCGACTTTATAAACAGACTCTAATTAACTTAGTTGTTTAGTCCACCTGCTTAAATACGTACATGCATAGATATAACAGTAGCAATACGATGCGCGCAAAATTTAAACTCCATCAAGAACAATGAAATATTCTTACAGCAAAATAACAAGCATTTCTAATCCTCTGATAAAAGAAGCTATCAAGATAAAGAAAAGGCATAATATACAAAGTTCTCTGCTTTTTGCAGAGGGGGTGCATTTGGTTTATGCTGCTGCCCTTTCCAAGCTTACATCTCTAAAAACGGTTTTTGTCACAGACCATTTTGTGTATGAAGGAAAGAATGCTGAAATCCTTGCACTTATATCTTCTGAAAAGGCATACATAGTAACCGAAAAGATATTTTCTATATTAGCTGATACTGAATCGCCTCAAGGCATTGCCGCCGTTGTTGATTATAATGTCCTTCAACTTGAACAACTTCAGACTTCTAATATACCTCTGTTTGTAGTGTGCGATGCTGTCAGGGATCCTGGCAATATAGGCGCAATAATCAGGGCTGCAGATGCTTTTGGGGCAGATGGCGTGATAGTCTTGCCAGAATCATGCGATCCCTTTAATCCTAAAGCGCTTAGGTCATCTGCAGGGAGTTTATTCAATATACCTGTCGTTAAGGCTGACCAGGATAAACTCATGAAATATTTTAAACTTCTGGGCATAAGGCTTTACGCAACCAGTCTTTTATCGGAGAATTCCATATCTCGAATAGATATGCAGAAGCCTCTTGCTATAGCTTTTGGCAATGAGGCAGCAGGGGTAAGGGAGACTTTACTAAAAAAATCTGCTGGCACATTCAGGATACCGATAATTGGCAAAGCGGAAAGTTTAAATGTAGCTATGTCAGCATCTATATCCCTTTATGAAGTTATGCGTCAGCGGGCATAAAAATGGACTTTGCAAGTGTCAAGGCAGTATTTTATATGGGGAGCAGGCATATTATAGAGTCAGACAGCAATAAGAAAAAAGGTTAAGATAACCCCGAAAATCTCACTCCAAAACTTATAAGATGCGAGGAACGCCTCCCGCCTCGTTAGCAAAAAGACATCGGAACTATTATGCTGTTTTTATTTCAAAGACTGACCTGCAAGCCCTTTTTCTGGAGAAACTCTTTGACTTCTTTGATGCTTAATATTCTAAAGTGAAACACTGAAGCCGCAAGCAATATTTGCGCTCCACCTAAAGCCGCTCCTTCGTAAAAATGCTCAAGCGTGCCGGCGCCCCCAGATGCAATAACAGGAAGATTGACTGCATTGGAGACGGCTTTCGTAAATTCCAGATCATATCCTGACTTTGTGCCATCGCTGTCCATACTTGTAGGGAGAATCGTTCCAGCGCCAAGTTTTTCACATTGCCTAGCCCATGTAACAGCATCTTTGCCGACAGGTTTGGTGCCGCCCGCGATAACGAGTTCAAAACCCGAGGGCATTGACTTATTTCTTTTTCCATCAATAGCTACGGTTATTCTTTCTGCACCAAATCTCTCTGCAACTTGTTCTATAAGTAGAGGTGAGTGAACGGCAGCGCTGTTTATGGATATCTTTTGGGCTCCCGCCTCCAAAAGAAGTTCGATATCTTCAATGGATGATATACCTCCTCCTACTGTCAAAGGAATAGTAATGACTGAAGAGACGCTTTTTACCCATTGAAGTCGGGTCTTACGGTTTTCAAGAGTGGCTGCGATATCGAGCATTGCGAGCTCATCAGCCCCTTCTTTTTGGTAAAATACGGCATTTTGAACAGGATCACCTGCATCTCTCAAATTTACAAAGTTTATGCCTTTTACTACCCTGCCGTCTTTCATGTCGAGGCAGGGCATAATCTTAATTAATCCCATAAAGCAGCTCCTTTAAAATTGTTTGATTTTTTCGTAAATTATCCAAATAAGTTCATTGATATAATCTGGTGTGCTGTAATTCAGCTTGGAACAAAACGCATTTTTGCGGTTAAACTACCAAATGCCGCAAGCTTATCTCCGATTGTTTGCACTATGCCCCGCACCCAAAAATTTTATAGTATAAACAACTATCGGACTTCTTAAATAGTGTCTGTTTATAAACTGTATGAAAATCTTTCTGTCATTTCGAACGAAGTGAGAAATCTTTGAGTTTTAAGATTCCTCCCTTCGGTCGGAATGACAAAATAATGGGTTTATCGACTTTATAAACAGACACTAAATAGTTCAATAAAGTAAATATTGCTCTCTTATATTATTTTTGAAATATATGCTCTGCTGTGTCCACCAATCTTCCATTGTCTGGAGGGATTCTCCCCTATCTATATCCTTTCTAAATTTGTCTGTTCCAAAAAGTATATCTATGGGCATCTTGATAGCTTCATATTCATAAGGCGGCTCTTTCCAAAGATTATATTCTGGATGCAAATCGCGAACAGCCTTAAGGATAGCAACAGCGGTCTTAAAAGGTTTGAATCTAACTCGGTCTGTAACATGTATTTGCGCTCCACCGCACAATCTGCCAGCATATTTTTGGAATGTAGGTTCAAACCATAATGGCCTGAAAACTACCCCTCGAAGTTTAAAATCTTTAAGCCTTTTTAGTAAAGCATCAGGGTTTATAAAAGGTGCGCCGAATATCTCAAATGGACGGGTTGTCCCGCGTCCTTCGCTGAGTATGGTCCCTTCAAGAAGGCACATACCAGGATATACAATTGCAGTGTCCAACATAGGCATATTAGGAGAGGGCATAACCCACGGAAGTCCTGTATTGTCAAACCACATTCTCCTTTTCCATCCCTTCATCTTTATAACATAATAATCGAGCGTGGCATAATAACTTTTTTTGAGGTAAAGACCTATCTCGCCGATAGTCATGCCGTGTCTTATTGGAAGAGGTTTAAGTCCTACGAAGGAGTTATATTCAATGTCAAGCACAGGACCTTCCATATCCACACCATTGATGGGGTTGGGTCTGTCAAGGACTATTAACGATTTCCCCATTTCATTGCACATCTCCATGCACAAATCCATCGTCCAGATAAAGGTATAGTATCTTGAGCCTATATCTTGCAGGTCTATAACCAGCACATCTAATTCTTCAAGCATGTTGTGTGTTGGTTTTCGCGTTTCTCCGTAGAGGCTATAAACAGGAATATTTGTTTTCGGGTCAGTAAACCCTTTCCACTCAACCATATTATCCTGCGTCTGTCCATATATGCCGTGTTGAGGACCAAAGAATGCGTTTAATTTAAGTTTAGTTGTATTCAAAAAAAGTTCTGATCCGTGCAAAAGTTTTTTGTTGACCGATGCAGGATGCACTAGTAGCCCTGTTCTTGCCCCGTTAAATCTTCGGGGCAGACTGCTCTTGAATAGATCAAGTCCAGTAAGCACTTTCATTTCTTAAATAGAGTTTATAAAGTCGCATTGTTATAATAGGCTGTTATTCCCGCGGAGGCAGGAATCCAGGGTTTCCCACGAAAGTGGGAATCCAATTCCTTATGTCTGGATGCCCGACTAAAGACCCCCGACTACAAACTTCGAGGGCAGGCTTCGGGCATGACGGAAATAAAAAACGGCAATTTATAAACAGACACTAAATAGAGTCTGTTTATAAACTGTATGAAAATCTTTCTGTCATTTCGAACGGAGTGAGAAATCTTTGAGTTTTAAGATTCCTCCCTTCGGTCGGAATGACAAAATAATGGGTTTATCGACTTTATAAACAGACTCTAAAT
>JBBIIV010000091.1:0-7683 GCA_037446295.1 Nitrospirota bacterium | reverse complement strand
TAGGCACGCCGCCAGCGTTCGTTCTGAGCCAGGATCAAACTCTCATGGCTTTTCAGAATTTTTTGTTAGACTTTTACTTAGGTTGCCCGCGCACATAATTAAAAAGGCAGTTTTCAAAGAACGAGATTTTTAATATAACTAAACTAATAATAGTTTGTCAATAACCGAAAAAAAGTTCTGGAAAGGCGCTACATTGTGAGGCGAAGTCCAGTCTCGATCAGATATGAAGCATCATTTTCAAAATTAAGTGAAGCTAAATAAGGAATCACATAGAGTATCTATGCGCAAAGAGAAAATATTCAAATTTTCTATTATAATAAGGTATTATTCAAACTTAGCATAAATGACTGAAAAGTCGAGATAGAAATACAAACGGATTGATTTTGCTTGTCATTCCGAACGCTCAAAGGGTGAGAGCAATCTTTGGCTTGCAACTCCAAGATTTTTCGCTCTGCGCGGAATAATAGAGAGTGATGGGTCCGAAATAACACATTTCTATCTCTATTTTTCGGCAAATAAGTTTAATGGTCTAAAATTGCATGGGGGGCTAATGTAATGATCGGTTTTATTGGCGGCGGCAACATGGCAGAAGCACTTGTAAAAGGCTTGAAGACCTCAAACTCTAAGTTGGCAAGTGAGATGATCGTTTCAGAACCGATTGGCGAGAGAAGGAAATATCTTGAACTCACTTATGGTATCAAGACCACTTCCGACAACAAAGAAGCTGTTCTGATATCAGAAATTATAATACTTGCGGTCAAACCTCAAAACATGGAGGAGGTTCTAACAGAGATAAGCCCAATTATAACTGATCAAAAAACGGTGGTCTCGATAGCAGCCGGTATATCCCTTTCATATCTGAAGTCAAAACTTAAAACATCAAGACTAATAAGGGTTATGCCAAATACTCCCGCATTAGTTATGGAAGGGATGACCGTTATCTCTTTATGTTCATGCATGCCGATGACAATAGTAGCGCCTGTCCGAGATATATTTATGTCAGTAGGAAAGGTGATGACTCTACCTGAAAAATATATGGATTCCGTTACCGCCCTATCAGGAAGCGGTCCTGCATTCATAGCCTTTTTTGTAGAGAGCCTGATAGCCGGAGCTGAAAAAATTGGGATGAGCAGTGATAGTGCCTCCGAACTTGCAATTCAAACCCTTATCGGAACGTCAAGGCTTATTGAGTCAGGGGTGCCTCCTGCAAAGCTCAGGGAAATGGTAACTTCACCAGGCGGCACAACTGCCGCAGGCTTGAAAACCTTTGAAGAAAAGGGATTTCAAGCCATTGTTGCCGAAGCTCTCGAAGCAGCATTAATAAGGGCTGGAGAATTAGGAAGGAGGCAATAGTGCTTATTTTAGGCAATTTCATCATAGCGATTGCAAACATACTTGACATTGCTCTTGGGATTTATAAGTGGATTATAATTATTGCTGCTGTTGTTAGTTGGGTGAATCCCGATCCTTATAATCCAATTGTAAGACTCCTATATAGAGCAACGGAGCCTGTGCTGCGGCCTGTTAGAAATCTGATAGGGGCAAGGCTTGGTCCGATAGATATCTCACCCTTGATCGTAATAGTTGCGATTATTTTTGCACAAATGTTTATTTTAAAATCACTGATAGAGTTTGGATATAAACTTAAAGGAGGGGCTATGATATGAGGATTACCCCGCTTGATATTCAGAATAAGCAGTTTCGTGTCAAATTCAGAGGTTTTGATGTTGAAGAAGTTGGTTCTTTTTTGGAGTTAATACGGGAAGAATTGGAAGAATTATTAAGGGAAAATGCCACTCTTAAGGATAATCTAAACAGGGCTGATGAGCAGATATTTGAATACCGAAAGATGGAGGCAACCCTGCGCGAAACCCTTATGGTAGCTCAGCAAATGGTCGAAGAGTATAAGTCAAATGCTCGCATTGAAGCGGAACTCATTAAAAAGGAAGCCGAACTTGAAGCTCAAAGCATTATTAAAGAAGCTCAAGAAAAGGTTATAAAAATTCATGAAGATATCGTTGACCTCAAAGGCATCAGACGCCATTTCAAGGAAGAGATTAAGAGACTTATCGAAAATCATGTTCGGATGCTCGAGTTTGACAATGAAAGAGAGGGAGAAGAGGCAGGTGAAATATAACGCGCCAAAAGGCACTCATGACATTTTGCCCCCAGATGCCGAACTCTGGCAGGAAACAGAGACAACTGCAAAAGAAATCTTTAGCGCATACTGCTATAACGAGATAAGGATGCCTTTAATAGAGCATACAGAGGTATTCATCAGAAGCATAGGGGAAAATACTGATATTGTTGAAAAGGAGATGTACACCTTCACGGATAAGGCAGGAAGAAGCATTACACTCAGGCCTGAGGGAACTGCATCAGCAGTTAGATGTTATATTGAACATAATCTTTATAATCTTCCCTCTCCTCAAAAATTTTTCTATACAGGACCTATGTTCAGATATGAAAGACCACAAAAGGGCAGATTCAGAGAATTTCATCAGATAGGGGTAGAGGCTTTTGGGGAGGCTCAACCAATGCTTGATGCCGAGATTATCGCTATGCTCTCAAATTTTCTCAAAAAAATAAAACTTGACAGTTTAAATTTTGAGCTTAATTCAATAGGCTGTGAAAAATGCAGGCCTACCTATAAAACTGCGCTGATTTCTTTTTTTAAGCAAAAAAAAAGCAGTTTTTGCCCCGACTGCCAGAGAAGATTTACTGCCAATCCACTTAGGATACTCGATTGCAAGGTCAGCAGATGCATTGAACTAAGGCAGGGGGCTCCTATAATTCCTGATTATCTCTGCAATGATTGTGAATCACACTTTAATGAACTTAAAGACACCCTTAAATCTCTGGGGATTTCTTTTATTGTGAATCCAGAGCTTGTCAGGGGACTTGATTACTACACAAAAACCACATTTGAGGCAACGAGCGCCCATCTTGGCGCACAAAAGGCAGTTGCGGCAGGCGGGAGATATGACAGGCTGGTTGAAGAGTTCGGGGGTCCGCCAACTCCTGCTATTGGCTTTGGTATAGGCATGGAAAGGCTAATAACGCTTTTAAAGGAAAAAAATAATTTATCTATCCCAGTTCCTGCCTTTTTTGTAGCGACAATTGGGAGGGATGCCAAAATCGAAGGCATAAGAATTGCCGAAAACCTAAGAGAAAAGGGGCACAGGGTTGAGATGCATTATGGAAGCGCTTCTCTGAAAAGTCAATTGAGAAGGGCTGACAGGATTGGAGCATTGTATGCACTAATAATAGGTGAGGATGAATTAAAAGCAGGTAAAATAAAATGGAAAGACTTGAATAATAAAAGACAAGGTGAAATAGAGGGCAATAATGTTCCCTCAATATTAAATCTTTAAGAGGGAGCGATTTACATGATTGATACTCACTGCCACCTCGAAATGAAACCTTTTGATAAAGACAGGGATGAAGTTATAAAAAGGGCAAAAGATGCTGGAATCAACTCTATCATAGCAATCGGCTCAGATTTAGAAGGCAACAAAGGGGCAATTGAACTGGCAGAAAAAAATGACTTAATATTCGCAGCCGTTGGCATTCATCCCCACGATGCAAAAGATTTCAATAACGGTATATTTGAACAAATAAGCAGATGGGCAAGAAAACAAAAGGTGGTTGCTATAGGAGAAATAGGTCTTGACTACCACTACAATCATTCCCCTAAAAGCATCCAGAGAGATGTTTTCATAAAACAATTAGAATATGCAAAAAGTATAGATTTCCCTGTGATAATCCACAGCAGAGAAGCCAAAGCCGAAACTGTAAAAATATTAAAGGATTCAAAGATAAAAAAAGGGGTTCTGCATTGTTTTTCTGGCGATATGGACATGGCAAAAAAGGTCATTGAGATGGGCTTTATGATATCAATAGCTGGTCCAGTGACTTATAAAAATGCAAGGAATTTACAGTTAGTGGCTAAATATGTCCCTGATGAATATCTCCTGCTCGAGACAGATGCTCCATATCTCGCCCCAGAGCCTCTAAGGGGCAAAAGGAATGAACCTGCTTTCATCACGCATACCGCCCGTTTTGTTGCGGGGTTAAGAGGTATTTCTTATGAAGACATAATAAGGTTAACAACGCTTAACGCAAAAAGACTTTTCAAATTCGGCGACCTGTCTGACGGTGTAATCGTTTATAAAATAAGGGATAATTTATATCTGAATGTAACCAATAGATGCACTAATGAATGCAATTTCTGCGTTAGATTTCATACGGATTATGTGAAGGGGCATAATCTCAGATTAAAGAAAGAGCCTTCGGAATCTGAACTAATAAAGGCAATAGGAGATCCTGCGCACTACAAAGAGATAGTTTTCTGCGGCTATGGCGAACCTTTGATTAGGCTTAATCTTATAAAATCAGTCTGTTTGTGGCTAAAACAACATAACTGCTATATAAGAATAAACACTAATGGACATGGCAATGTCATTCATAAAAGAAACATTCTCCCAGAACTTAAGGGTCTGGTCGATTCCATGTCAGTAAGCCTTAACGCTCACAACGAGGAGATATATAACCGAATATGTATGCCAGCCTTTAAAAATGCCTACAACGAGATTATAGATTTCATTATAGAAGCCAAAAAACATATCCCCTTTGTCCAGGCGACTGTAGTTGACCTCGATGCCGTAGATATTGAGAAATGTCGTCAGATAGCAGATGAATTAGGAGTGCCTCTTCGAATAAGAAAACTCGATATAGTAGGGTGATTGATTAATGGAGGTTTGGCGCTTTATTGATGATAACCTTTACAGCGCTGAATTTAATATGGCTCTTGATGATGCTATCTCTACACTCGTGAAAGCGGGGAAATCAAAGCCTACACTCAGGCTGTATGGCTGGAATAAGCCTTCTATTACCATTGGCGTCTTTCAAAAAGCAGAAGGAATCGATCTTGATTATTGCCGTTATAATGACTTGCCTGTTGTTAGACGCCCTACAGGCGGCAGGGGGATTTTACATTATGATGAATTGACTTATAGTTTTTCCTCAAAAAACAGCGAAATTTTTACAAACAGCTTGTTTCAAACCTATTATTCTCTCAGCACAGCATTTCAAAAAGCTTTTATATTAACTGGCATTCGCCCAGAGATAAAATCAATAAAACGCCCAGAAGTTTTACATAAATCCCCCCTTTGCTTTAAATACTCGTCATACGGTGAACTCTCATTTAATGGTGTTAAAATAGCTGGCTCTGCGCAAAAAAGGTGGAAAGGCGGTTTCCTACAACAAGGCTCGATACCATATAGCATTGATAATGACACCCTCAAAGAGGTTTTCATGATTAATGAAGAGGATCATCAACCTAATATATTAGGCATCAAGCATTTAATCCAAGAATTCGACCCCTCCTTTTTTAAAAAAAATATCCGAAAATCTTTTGAGGAAACATTTAAAATTGTTTTTGTTGATTCTCATCCATCATCTGAGGAGATTGAGATAGCTGATCGGCTGGCTTTTGAGAAGTATCCGAGCCTTTACTAAAGGCTGTTTCTGCTGGCATAATGCCCCCATCTGAAGGGTGAACATAACCTGTTTTATCAGTAGTGTCCGGTAAAAAATGTAATAATTATTATGGTCTGTCATTCCCGTGTAAACGGGAATCCAGTAATAATAATGATTTGCCGGATTCCTGCTCCCCGATTAAGGCATTCGAGGACAAGCTTTGCAGGGCTGGCATCAAAAACTTTTTAAACATGACCAATAAAAATATTGTATTATCGATACTTCAAGTTGTTTGCCGAACACTACTGTGTCAAAGTATCAAATGACACTTTGACACTCTGATGCCTGACACTTTCATTTTATCAGCATTGCATGTCTGAGGGTTTCAGGACTAAAAGCTTTCAGGCGCCTATGTCCGATCTTTAGAACCGAAATGCATTTTATAGGTCAATGATTTCTCGGCTTAACTATAACTTGTTCTGAAAATCTAAGGTCAATATAGTCAATAACAATATTCTTATTTTTTATTTCGTCCTCAATTTTCTGGAGTCTTTGGAGCTTTTTTTCGTAGTCTCCAAAACCTATCTTGATTAATAAATCATCAACTTTAATAGCAAGCTCATCAGGTGTTTTTCCAGTTATCTCGAGTTGCCTAGAATAAGCGAGCAGTTTTTTTTCGTTTATAACCCTGATAAAGGCAAGCGCCTCTCTGTAAGCATCAAGGTTATTATTGGGGTGTATTTCAATAATAGTGGGTAAAAAAATAACAGGATCACCCAAAATCTCTTCAAGGATTACACCATCATTATCAATAAGATACAGCTTTCCTGCCTTTAATAAAATAGCTAATGGAAAGTTTTCCGTTATCTTTATTAAAATTGCACCGTTGACCTCTTTCCTAATCATTGCATCTTTTATCCATGGCGAATGTTTGAGGTTTTTGTGGATTTGGCTCAAAGAGATAGCGTAAAGCGGGTCACCCTTTTTTACTTTTATAAGTCCATGCAACTCTTCTTCTTTTAAGTGTTGGTTGCCTGAAAATAAGATGGCTTTAACCAGCATGTTTTTTTTCAAATAAAAAGATAGGTAAATCCCGACGCTCAAAATGGCAATAATTAAAATTATGATAAAAAACAGTAATAGCTTTTTCTTGGTGTTTTTTTTAGGGGGTGTCTGGTTTTGTTTTGGCATAAGAGCTAATTTTTTATAGCAAGTAAAAGCATCTCCTCCACAAGGGATGTGAAATCTAAACCTGAGAGTCCAGCTATCTTCGGCAAAAGACTAGTTTCTGTCATGCCAGGTATTGTATTTACCTCCAGAACATAGATGTCCCCCGTTTCACCGAGAATCAGGTCAACCCTGGTAGCACCTTCGCAGTTGAGCGCTTTATGCGCTTGAAGCCCTGTAAGTTTAAGCTTTTCATAAATCTCTGCATCTACTTCAGGAGGCAGGATGTATTGCGTCAAGCCAGCTGTATATTTTGCCTCATAGCTGTAAAACTCAAGAGTTGGCCTGACTTCAACGCCGCCCAAAATTCTATCCCCCAAAAGTCCTATTTGGATCTCTCTGCCCTTTATATATTTTTCGGCTATTATTCTATCGCCATATTCAAAAGCGATCTTTGCAGCATTTAATATGTCTTGAGGCGCCTTAATTATATTCACTCCGACGCTGGAGCCCTCGGTAGCAGGCTTGATAACCCATGGCATACTGAAATCAACGGCCTGCTGTATAACTGAAATCCCGCCATCAAGTTTACCTTTTAACCTCTCCGGGTCAAAAGCGTTTCGTTCAAGAACCTTGAATTTTGGAACTTTAAGCCCGTGATAAATAAACATCTTTTTTGACGCTTCTTTGTCCATTGCCAGTGCGGATGCCATAACTCGTGAGCCTGTGTAGGGAATATTTATAACCTCCAAAAGCCCCTGAATTGCCCCGTTCTCGCCCCAACCACCGTGCAGGACTAAAAATGCAACCTCTATTTTTTCTTTCAGCAGCAATTCAGTTACATTAGATGTTACATCAAGAAAGACCACATTATAACCCTTATTATAGAATGCATTGAAAACAGCCTTTCCACTTCTCAATGAAACTTCTCTTTCAGCAGATATGCCGCCGGCAAGAACGCCTATACGTTTATTTGTTATCATAAATTGCTCCTTTTAATGAGAAAGAATAATCAAATTAATATTAAATAGGGAC
>JBBIIV010000090.1:0-7699 GCA_037446295.1 Nitrospirota bacterium | reverse complement strand
GCTGTATACCTGTAACAGAAAATCATAGATTTAACCCGGAAACTGCTATTGAAAATTTATTTATCAGGCATAAATACCCTCAAGCATTTTATAGTATCAAATGACACTCTGACGCCCACCACTTTCATTTTATCGTGATTGCGGCACTGCATGTTACGGGTGTTTCAGGACAAAGGGTTTTAGGGCATCTATGCCCACTCTTTTGAAACGAAATGCATTTTTTGGGTTAATAACAAGTTGAAGTTATCTATGGTGTTAAACTATAATAAATTCTCAGATTTATCTTTAGCTTTGCCAATATAATTTTCCTTGACGAGTTCGTAAAATTAAAGAAAGGATAGCATCTCCCCATTGCATTAAACAACATCCTTCTTTTTTATTAGTAAATGATCGCTTGTTATATAATAAAGCCAGGTGTCCTTGAATTAAGAGAAGTGCCTGTCCCAGAGCCTTCAAATGGAGAACTGCTCGTACAAATTAAAGCCGCTCTTACATGTGGAACTGATCTAAAGGCATTTGAGAGAGGGCATTCTTTGATACCCATGCCAGGCCCATTCGGACATGAGTTCTCCGGGACAATCACAAAAACTGGCAAGGGTGTTGACAAATTCAAAGAGGGCGATGAGATAATGGCGGTGCATACCGCTCCCTGCTTGAAATGCAAATACTGCGCTAAAAAGGCATTTAATCTTTGCGAAAATCTTATGACTTCTAAAATACTTGGGGTTTATGCCGAGTATATTTTGCTGCCCCAGCATATTGTCAAGCAAAATGTTTATCATAAGCCGACTGCCATCAGTTTTGCTGAGGCCGCCTTACTTGAGCCTCTCTCTTGCGTCGTCCATGGATTAAAGAATCTCGACCTTAAAGATTCTACATCCCTTATCATCGGCACTGGTCCAATCGGGCTTCTACATCTTTTATTGGCAAAACAGAGTGGGGCTAGGGTTGCAATAACTGGACTTGAGCAAGAAAGGCTTCAAATTGCAGAAAAAATGGGGGCTGATATGATAGTTTCCCCCACCAGCATTGATAAAGCCATCGAGTCTTTTACTGAAGGAATAGGAGTCGATTTTGTCTTTGAGTGCACCGGACAATTGGATGTCTGGGAGCGCTCCATAAATTATGTTAGGCGCGGAGGAACGATAATCCTTTTTGGAGGGTGCAAAAAGGATACTATCGTAACTTATGATACTTATAGACTTCATTATGACGAGATAACAATTAAAGGGTCATTTCATTTCGCCCCTGACGATGTTGAGGCAGCATGGAGGCTATTGTCTGGCAACCTTTATATTTCGCACATTATAACCGCATCTTACCCTCTCAAAGATATAAAAATACCTTTTGAAAGACTTGCAAAAGGGGAAGGGTTAAAATACGCGATTATCCCCTGAGCCTTTTTAAAATACCTGATTTGACAGTAATGTCCGGCAAATAATATGAAGTGTTGATAATACAATATTTTTATTGGTTATGTTTAAAAAGGTTTTTGAAGTCATTCCTGCGAAGCTTGTCCTCGAAGGTCTTAATCTGGGAGCAGGAATCCAGCAAATAATCATTATTATTACTGGATTCCAGTTTACACGGGAATGACAGACCATAATAATTATTACGTTTTTTACCGTATACTACTGCTGATTTGATTCTAAACTAAACATGTTTTATCTGATTAAATTATTTCATATTTTGATCATAGCTTATTTAATAATCGCTACACCTGCCAAAATGTCTTTTTCCTCAGAAAACCCTGTTACTCCAAAGACAAACCACAATCCAATAATGAGAGGGGACAGAGAACTGCTGGTATTTGACATTTATTGGCTGGGAATATATGTGGGCAGGGCTTCCCTTGAGGCAGCAAATAACAAAGGAGGTATAACTATTATCTCAAAGGTCGACTCAGCGCCGGTAATATCTGCTTTTTATAAAGTTGAAGATTATGCAAAAAGCGAGATAGCAAATGAAAAACCAGTCAGTTTTTTAATAAAACAGCATGAAGGCAGATATAGAAGCAACAAAGAGACGATATTTGACTATAAAAATAACAAAATAACCTACTTTAACCACCTAAAAGGGGAAAAAACCGAGCATAATGCCGTTAATAAGTTATCATGGGATGTTATTTCAGGTTTCTATTTTTTAAGGTCTTTTTCTTTTGAGGTGGGCAAGACTGTCTATATCAGCATTTTTGACAGCAATAAGTTTTATAATGCAGAAATTAAGGTAATAGGCAAAGAAAAGATTTCAATTCTGGGAAATCGCGAGGTAAACACGATAATAATTAAGCCCGTTCTTCAGTCAGACGGATTATTCAAAAAAAAGGGCGATATTTTAATATGGCTGACTGATGATGAACACAGAATTCCTGTCAGAGTGGAAACCTCCATTTCTATCGGCAATATCACAGCAAGAATCAAATCAATAGAGAGCCATAGGTAAGAGTTTATATTAAGATGCAAGATTTGATTGTAATAAAGGGCGCTAAAGAACATAATTTGAAAAATATTGATGTAACCATCCCAAGAGACCAGATATCGGTTATTACAGGACCATCAGGTTCAGGCAAGTCTTCTTTGGCAATAGATATAATATACGCAGAAGGACAGAGAAGATATGTAGAAAGCCTCTCCAGCTATGCTCGGCAGTTTCTTGAACAACTACAGAAACCTGATGTTGAATATATCGAAGGGCTTTCCCCTGCTATCTCAATAGACCAAAAAACGGTATCAAAAAGCCCCCGCTCTACTGTTGGAACAATTACTGAGATTTACGATTATATGAGGGTGCTTTACACGCGGATTGGCACTCCGTTTTGTTATAATTGCGGAGCTGTCATAGCCACTCAGGATATGGACAGTATAATCAAGTCTATTCATTCTTTACCTCAAGGCACCAAAATTCAAGTGCTTGTCCCAATAGTAAGGGACAGAAAAGGCGAATATAAAAAAGAACTCCGTCAGATGAGGCTAGACGGCTTGGTGAGGGCAAGGATTGATGGGAAAATGGTTGACCTGACCCAGGACATCTCGCTCAAAAAACAGCAGAGGCATACAATAGAAATAGTCATTGACAGACTCATAATAAAAAACTCATTTGAGAGGCATTTAAAAGCCGCTCTTGACGCATCTCTCAAATATTCCGATACGGTTGTAATCAATCTAGTAGATGAAGGCAAAGATATTTTTTTCAGTAGGAGCCTCGCATGTCCAAAATGCAGTATTAGCTACCCAGAGATAGAACCACGGCTTTTTTCTTTTAATAGCAGATATGGCGCCTGTCCAGAATGTAGAGGAATAGGTTTTAAAAGCCTGAGGGAATCTTTTCCTTTTGAAATTGAATCTAATAAAGACAACGGCTTTGAAGATGCGCTAACTGGATCATTTGTATGTAAAGCCTGTAACGGTAAAAGGTTGAGAAAAGAAGCCCTCAGCATCAAAATCAATGGTTTCAGCATAGCCGAATTTGCTGCTATGACCGCTAAAAATGCGAGTGAATTTATAAATAATCTTAAACTATCTGAACGCGAAGCCGTTATTTCCAGAAGAATTGTTAAAGAAGTAAGAGACAGACTACAATTTCTTCAAAAAGTTGGGCTTGGTTATATAACCATTGATAGAAATTCATTTACACTCTCTGGAGGTGAATCTCAGCGCATAAGGCTTGCTACGCAACTTGGCTCTTCCCTCACAGGTGTACTTTACATACTCGATGAGCCGAGTATCGGGCTTCACCCAAAGGATTGCTTAAAAATGCTTCAGAGCCTTTCAGGCATTAGAGACGCTGGCAATACTATAATCATAGTCGAGCATAATGAAGAGATTATAAAATGGGCAGACTACCTTCTGGATATGGGACCAGGCGCTGGAAGAAATGGCGGCTCGGTTGTGGCATCTGGCAGGCTGGATGATATTAAGCATAATGAAAACTCTCTAACAGGCAAATATATCAACCGCACAATAAGCATTCCCATTCCATTAAAAAGGAGGCAGCCAACCGGTTATATACATATAAAAGGAGCATCTGAATTTAACTTGAAGGATATCGATATCTCAATTCCAATAGGGGTATTTTGCTGTGTTACCGGCGTCTCAGGTTCAGGCAAAAGCACCCTTGTGTTCAATGTCCTCTATAATGCAATATTAAAGCAGCTTAACAAAAACACCACTCTGCCGATGAAATGCTTGGAAATCGAGGGGGCTGAAAAGATTGATAGAGTCATTTGTATTGACCAATCTCCCATCGGTAGGACATCAAGATCAAACCCTGCAACATACACGGGCTTATTCAGCTTAATCAGAAGGCTTTTTTCCCTTCTGCCAGATTCACGAGCGAGAGGTTATACACAATCAAGATTCAGCTTCAATGTTTCAGGGGGTAGGTGTGAACAGTGTCATGGGCATGGGCAGAAAAAAATAGAGATGCACTTTCTCCCTGAAGTTTTTGTTGCCTGCGATGCTTGCAAAGCGAGAAGGTTCAATAAAGAAACCCTGAGCATATTTTATAGGAAGAAGAACATTGCGGATGTTTTGGATATGACCATATCAGAGGCTATTGATTTTTTTCAACCTATCCCTATGCTCAAGCAGAAACTTAATGTCCTTGAAGACATGGGCTTGGGATATCTGAAGTTGGGACAGTCTGCGCCTACGCTCTCTGGCGGGGAGGCTCAAAGGCTTAAGCTTTCCAGAGAACTCGGGAAAAAGGCTACGGGCAAAACCCTCTATATACTTGACGAGCCAACAACCGGCTTGCACTTTGTAGATATTCAAAGACTACTCAATATTCTGAACCGACTGGTTGATATGGGGAATACCGTCATAGTAATTGAACATGACCTTGATGTGATAAAATCAGCCGATTATATTATTGACATTGGACCGAATGGGGGGGATGAAGGCGGTAGAATTATAGCGTTTGGAACGCCCGAGGAAGTAGCAAAAAACAAAGAATCGCACACAGGTAGGTATCTCACTAAAAAGTTAGTTTAATCACAAGAAGATGCTTTAAAATTCATATTTAAAACGGGGTGACTATAAGGATTATTTTTTAAAAATGGGTTATTACGAGTTTAATATTAAAATATCCGTAGACTCAAGGGATGCCCTCATCGAAAGGCTTTTGGGTATAGGATGTCTGGGCATTATAATAAGCGAGCAATCTCTCATAGTGTATTTCCCCGATGCTATGTATGTTGATCTTGTAAAAAATGAATTGACAGCTTTCAAAACAGTGCTTCAAGACTCTGGGCTACCGCATGAATTTTCTTTTGAATACATGTATATATCTGAAAGGGATTGGAACGAATCTTGGAAAAAGACTTTTCAGCCAATTGACGTTGGCAATAGACTCACTATCATACCACCTTGGTTTGAACCAAAAGCAGAAAGGATTAATATAATTATAGACCCTGGAATGGCTTTTGGCACAGGTCACCACGAGACTACCATAAGATGCCTAATGCTGATAGAAGAACTATCACTGAAAATATATAAAAAGAATAGATTTCTTGATATAGGCACAGGAACCGGAATACTCTCAATTGCTGCATCAAAGCTGGGATTTAAGGAAATAGTGGGTTTGGACATCGACCCCCTCGCCATTGAGGCTGCCACAAGAAATATTAAATCAAATAATATCAAGAATATAACAATCAAGTGCGATAGATTGGCTCATATCGAATACAGATTTGATTTAATAGCAGCGAATTTGCTCTCTGAAGCGCTGATTGAACTCGCACCAGAAATCGCCTCTCGTTTAGATGACAATGGGGTCATTGTGTTTTCCGGCGTCATTGAGGGGCAGGAATACGATGTAATTAAGACATATGAAGGATATGGTGTCGAATTTATCGATAAAATAATCGATGGGAGATGGATAACCCTTACAGGCGCTATCAGACGATATGGGCAGGCTATAATCTAAACAACTACCCTGAATAGCCCGGTCTATTGAATAACGGGTCGGCAATTCCAGCCTCTCTAAATCCTTTAATCCTTAGCAGGCAGCTATCGCATCTGCTGCATGGGACATATTCGTCATCTTTTGCTGATTCCAGACTTTTCTGAGGGTCATAGCAGCTCCATGTAAGAGAATAATCAACGCCTGCTTCGATTCCTCTTTTTATTATCTCTGCCTTTGTCATATAAAGAAGGGGCGCATTTATCTTAAAATGAAGCTTGCCTTCAACGGATGCTTTTGTGGCAAGATTTGCCATATCCTCAAACGCCTTCAGATATTCAGGGCGGCAGTCGGGGTAACCGCTATAATCAATCGCATTAGCCCCTATGAAAATGTCTTCTACCTCAATCGCTTCTGCCCATGCAAGGGCAAAAGAGAGAAAAATCGTGTTTCGTGCAGGGACATAAGTCAGTGGGATAGGAGATTTCAGATTGCGGATTTCAGATTTTTCAACTTCTGCTTGTGTGAGCCGATGGCACGGCAGACAGGCTTCTTTACCTGTCTGTGCCGTTAGCGGGGGAGGTAGGCTGTTCAACCCCCAGCCTTTCGGCACCTCAACATCTGAAGTCAGTGCCGAGCCTCCGATTTCTCTCAAATCGAATTTGATTATCAAGTGTTTCTTTACGCCAAGACTTTCTGCCACACTTTTAGCAGAGGCAAGTTCAAGCTTGTGCCTCTGCCCATAATCAAAGCTCAATGCATATACCTCACATCCTTCGACTTTAGCGATAGATAGGGTTGTCGAGGAATCAATCCCGCCACTGAGAAGCACAACGGCTTTTTTAGTCAATAAAAAGCTTCCTCTTTAGGTTCATATTAAAGGCATGTCTCATGTAAATTTTCATAAAAATTTTTTGCGTTTTTGATGTCCCTTATTTTCTTTTTTATTCTGTCATAGTATTCCTTATACCATGCAAGGTTTGAGATTTCTTCAAGTTCTTGAAGTTTTATATTTAATCCCTTAATCATTAGTTCCAATCTGGTTATCGCTATTTCAGCCTTCTTTTTAGTTTCTTCTCTTAACTGTTCAGACCGCCGAACTTTAAGCCAGGAACCTACAAAATAACCAATTGCAAAAAATAACAGTATTCGAGTTATCTTGCCTATTGAACCTGTAAATAATGCTAAATTCGATACCAAACCCATGACAGTAGCGCTTGTTCCAATGAATCCCAATCTTTTTGGACCAAACACAGCACTTAATTCAGGCGCAACTTTGAAGATTATAGCGGCAAGCTTATTTTTAATATATACAAAATCCGTGCGGAGTCCTTTGTCCTCTTTCTTTGAAATACGAAATCCAGTCCTTATTTTAGACAAGATTTCTTCCTTGGCATTATTAAGTGGAGAGATGGATAGGATGCTGTAAACTTTCATATAAATTGAGAGCTTGTTTTTATAGTTTAACTTGGATAATCTTTTAATGCTTTTCTCTAAAGAAGGAGGGATGATTAAGTATTCAATAATAACCTGCTTTGCTTGATTGCTTATATTTTTACTGTCCAACATCGAAAAAATTGCAGCCAATTCTTTATGCGAATCAGTAATGGGCTCAATAGACGCAAAAAGCAGTCCAGCAAAGTCAATATATTCCATTTCCCCAAATTTTATATTTGCCAATAGATTGCTGATATTCATTTATTCCCTCAATTCCGCATTATAAAATTATATCATAAAATAGATTTCTAAATATTTAACTGCCTCGCTCTCGAAAAATATACACAAAAAGATGAAGCCT
>JBBIIV010000089.1:0-7748 GCA_037446295.1 Nitrospirota bacterium | reverse complement strand
GAAAGAAAGACCCAACCGCAGATGAAAATCCAATCTACAAAAACCTCTCAAAAGACGAAGGACAGAGGAGAAAGAAATATAGGGAATTTGTAAAAGGGATGATTAAAAAGAAGGGTTCAATGAAGGGAGAGATGAACAGAAAAGCGGTATATGGAAGCGATAATTTTATAAAGGAAGTTGCAAGAGAATATAAAGTTGAAGCAGTGATAAAGCCAAAAGGGCGACCAAAGAAGGAAGAAAATGGAGATAAATAGAACCGTACCCTTTACCCCTTTATATATTTATATATTATTGTTACAGAAGGATTCTCGACGCGCTCCGCTTGCGAGAATGACACAGAAACCGACTTTATAAATAGACACTATTAAACCTTATCTTATCCATGCCAGTCATATCTTCTTCTCTTTCTGTGGAAGAGGTATTTTTCAGCCGAGAGCGCGGCGACACAGCCGTTGGATGCTGCAACGACAACCTGCCTTACCTCCGTGCATGTTACATCGCCGGCGGCGAATACCCCGGCTATATTGGTCTCCATCATCCTGTTTGAAGCTATGCAGTCGTTATCGGAAAGCTCCAGAGCCCCTTGCAGGAAATCTATTACAGGCTTGCTCCCGTGAAGATAAACGAATATGCCTGAAAGCTCCAAATCCGACTCATTGCCGGTGGTATCCCTGAGCCTTATCCTCTCGACAACCTCGTCACCTTCAATGGAAGTGGCGCTTTGCCCTAAAAGTATGGTCAGGTTTTCTATCGTTAGACCCGGATGATCATCCTTCACCTTTAATTTTTGAGAAGGGGATATCAGATATACCGTCTCAGCGAATCTTGTAAGGACACCTGCTTCTTTTACGGCCTCTTCGGAATCACCAAGAATGCATACCCTTTTACCTCTGAAGAATGCTGCATCACAAATGGCGCAATAGCTGACCCCACGGCCTAGGAATTCCGCCTCTCCCTTTATTGTCGCCTTTCTTCCCATAGCACCTGTAGCGATAATAACCGTCTTGCCCTGAAAAGACCTGTCCATAGTAAAAACCTCTTTTACCTCTCCATTGAGAGACACACCTATTATCTGAGCCTCGAGGTATTCAGCGCCGAAATCAACAGCCTGCTTACGGAAGATGTTCAGAAGTTCTGTGCCTGAGACCGGTTTTTCAAGTCCCGGATAGTTTTCTATAAGGCTTGCATATGCAAGAGCTCCAGCCGCAGGTGATTTATCGATTACAATCGTCTTCAGTTTAGCCCTTGAAGTGTACTGGGCGGCGCTGAGACCTGCAGGCCCTCCTCCGATTATAATCACATCATATATGGCGGAATCCGTCATAATGCCTCCAAAATAAAATGAGTTGCGTACCTTTAAGCTTGATGGAATTTTACTAAACCCTTTTAAAGTTATTCAAGATGTTTTTGAGTTTCTGATAATCCTGCCTTTTTAATTTTTGATCCCTGTAAAAATACCTTTCAAACTCTTGAACAAAGAGATAAGCCTTTTCTTTAATTTCATTATTTTCAACCCTTCCAGCAAGCTCCTCAAGTCCTTCTGACTGTGCTTTTTCATATCCGTATTTCTTCATTTTCAGCAGAAAAAGGGAGATTATTCTTTCTTCATATGTCTTTCTTCTAAAAACATTAAAATATAGAATAAGGATAGTTAAACCTGAGAATGCAAAAACAGAAATCAAGAGGGCTGAATATTTCTTGATGAGGGATACATCCAAGAATGGGCTCTGAACAGCCGAGCGGGCTTTTTTCAATAATGCAACCTGCTTTGAAAAATCATAATTAATTATCATAGCGTTCCAATAGTAATACAATGAATCAAAGAAAGCCCTTATTTTTGAAAACCCTCCTGGCAGAGATAAAAAAGCAGTAGAAGGAGCAGGCGTAGGGTCAAATCTTACCCAACCCTTTTTTTGTATATATGCTTCGACCCATACATGGGCATTTTTCTGAGGGATGGCGTAATAACCGCCCATCTCGTTGTAATAGCCACCTGCATAGCCGCCTATGATTCTTGATGGGATGCCCCTCAATCTGAGCATTACTGTCATGGCTGACGCAAAAAATTCACAGTTCCCATATTTATAATTGAAGATAAAATCATTAAGTGGATCCGATGATATGGGGAGATTGGCGAGAGTGTATTTATACTCCCCCGATTTTAGATATGTCAGTATCTCATTTGCAGATTCCAAATCGCCCTTATTTTTAGAGATATCATTAACAGTCTTTTTTAACCTTTCAAAGTTCCAATCAGGCAATTGAAGATAGATATCTCTATTAATACTGTCTTCAGCCAGGGTTTCGGATAAAATTGACGTAGCTGTATATTTTATCCTTTTATTAATATCATGTTGCATTCTGAATGTGAGGCCGTCAAACGGGGTGGCGTTTATCAAAGTCTGAAAAGGTTTATCTAAATAGAAGAGATAATTGTTGTTATAAGGTTCTAAATACACGGTATAAGATATTTTTGTTCCGCGTAGAGCAAAATTTCTTTTATATATAGTATATATAGGCACCTCAGATACCGAGCTTTTCCAGCTTATGCCGTCAAAAAAATCAAGGACAATCCCTCTCCAGTATAGCGAAGCAGGGGTTATCGGCTTCATGCTGACCCTCATAATAATAGATTCGTCAACCTGTATATCGGAAACGGACCCAAGCCTCACGCTATCTGTAAAGCCCGAAGATACTCCACCCCCTCTGTTTAGGAAATCAAGGAGAGGATAGCTCGTTCTTGGAAGAATCAGAAATAAAAAAGCAGTAAGAGGGATTGCCATAACAGGAATTATCAGTGATTTGAGCGCAAGTTTTTTTGCGATATCAGGGTTGAGAACGGCATCACTGTCCTCAGAATAAAATGTGAGAGCAATAGCCGAAAAAGACATTAAAAATATCATTAGGAGTAGATATACTGCAAACTCCATGTCAAGCGACAGAAGTGCCGAGCCTGCAAGAAGCAGTATGGAGATTAGGTATATCTGTAAATAATCCCTGACAGATTTTTCCCCAAGAAACTTTGCGCCAAGCAGAATCAACGTTGTTTCCACTACAGGCGTAACAGGGTCATCCATGGAAATCCTGAATGGGATTATCAGGACAAAGGCGATCGAAAATATATTTATCAGCCAACCTGGAAGCGGAATGGATTGTTTTATCTGAAGATAAAGAGAGAAAATTAAAAGTGCTGCAAAAAAGGTTGAATAAAGTATATCAATATTCCTGACTACACTGATAAAGCCTAAAAATCCTATCAAGTAGGAACATAAAACAACTATACTGCTAATTTTTATGGGTTTATTTATCTTTTCCATGAAGAGCTAAAACTTTGAGCATGTTCATTCTATGTTGTCTGGAAACGCCTTCCTTATGAAACTCTCCGTTTATCCTGAGCCCTACAGGGATACCCTTTTTAAAGCAATCGCAAATCATGTATGCAATGCAGGAAATTTTTTCTTCTATGTCTTTTATCTGAACAGCTTCAAAATCGATAATGAGAGGCTGGTAAGATGAGGATGAGAGTTCTTTAGTTTTGAGTTTTCCCGCCTTCGCAGATGCCTTCCAGTGGATATACTTCATGTGGTCTCCTCTTATGTAATCTCGTATCGAGAACGGCTCTGAATCATACCCCGTTCTTGGGATGTTTCTGCTGCCAGCAATTGTTTTTTCTTGTTCCAAAAAGCCGGGCAGCAAGCATTTCTTTATCTGGGGAAAGACTATAAACTCTGACTCATTTCCCGCTGCATAGCACTTGACAAAGAAATTAAAGGGAAAAACAGAGCATATGCGAGGTAGTGGCATTTTGTATTTTCCTCTTTCGCTTAATTGAAACTGAATATAACCGCTATTACTGCTTTTTTTATCAACAAAAGGAAAAAGGATACTCTGCTTTAAGATATTCACTTTGATTAAAAAGGCTGGTAAAAATTTCTTTTGATTTACAAGCCTTAGTTTTATAGGGAACTCGCTGTTTGCATAAATCTCTTCAGGCATCTCGATTTCGAGACGGAGACCGTAAAAATTACGGCTGCTTAAAAGACTGGAGATAATCATGAGGCTGAGGGACGCAGATACTATAAGGTAAATAAGGTTATTTGCCGTATTTACTGCAGAAAAACCAAGAACAAGCGTAATCCCAATATAAATCCATCCTGCCTTTGTGAGCTTTATTAGATGGGGAGAGGTATTTTTTCTGTTAAAGATAAGATAATCTCCTTTTTGTCTGATGTGTTATGTTCTTCCATAAAAATGATTCTATGTGGAATAGTGTATTGCGCAAGCTCTTTAATGTCTTCAGGTATTACAAAATCTCTGCCGCTGAAAAAAGCCTTTGCTTTTGCAGAATTGGTGATTGCCAACATACCCCTTGTGGATATCCCCGCAAGGATATGTTTGTTATTTCTCGATGTCTCCACTATATCGAGTATATAGCTTAATACCTTCTCTGAGACAAAGATTTTGTCTCTTATCTCCTGCTGAGTAGCCAAGACATCGCCTTTAGACATCAAAGGCTGAATATTATACAACTCGTCCCGCTTGCTCCCCCCCCTCAATATCTCCATCTCAGCATTTCTCGGTGGATAACCAATGTTTATTTTCATTGTGAACCTGTCAAGCTGGGATTCTGGAAGGGGAAAAGTGCCAAACTGCTCAACTGGATTCTGCGTGGCAATCACAAAAAAAGGTTTATTTAATTTATAAGTATTGCCTTCAACGGTTATCTGCTTCTCTCCCATCGCCTCTAATAGGGCGCTTTGAGTTTTTGGGGTCGCTCGGTTGATTTCGTCAACAAGAACGATATTATTGAATATCGGTCCCGGAAAAAATTCAAACCCCCCGGTGTTTTTATTGAAGATCGAAAGACCAGTTATATCGGAAGGGAGCAAATCGCTTGTGCATTGAATCCTGCCGAAGTCAAGACCAAGGGATTTTGCGATAGCGATGGCAAGGGTAGTCTTCCCCACCCCTGGCAAATCTTCAATCAAAAGATGCCCCTTTGCAAAAAATGTGAGCAAAGAAAGTTCCAGAGCAACAGACTTCCCGTGAAGATAGTTAGAAAGGAATCCAGTAAATTCTTGTATTGAATGCCTTTTAGATTTCATTATTGTTAATTAATTCGGCGCAAGGATCTTCTGGCGAGCTTTCAAAAGGTGTTTTTGGCGCTCACCATGCCTTCTTTTACTATGAGTGAAGTAATTTATGAATCTTCTCAACTCACATGGCTGCAAAGAGATAGTATTGGGAAGATTTCCATGATATGTTCTTCATTAAGAACGGTTTTCATAAAAATATTATATCACAAAACCATAAATCTTAATTGTGCGTTTACATTCACCGAAAAAAGTTAAGCCGTTGATTTATCAGTTATTTTGAATGTCAAAAAGGAGTGGGAAATCCTATATGAGATTGCCGCGCACTCGGAACCCGTCCAACGCGAAACGATGGAGACAGTATTATTGAGCAATTTTTGGCGCTTGGTATAAAGGCTTCCAAGTTTTCTTCGCTTAGTTCGAGATGCGCTTGCAATGACATGATAAACAGGGCATTCACAAAGTTATCTCTGGATTAGGTTGTTATAAGATTTGACGAAATATTTAAAATATGGTATTCATATGTATATATAAATGCGGGATGTTCATTTGAAGTTTTGATACAAGGATTTTGACGCTATATATTTATTATTAAATTATGTATATACAAGAGACGATAAGCGTTTTAGCCGTTTTTGAACCGCCGTATAAGCTGAAACCGGTCAGATTCAAGTGGTCTGGAAGGGTATTTAAAGTTAGAGAAGTCACATATTTGTGGAAGGCAAAAGAAGGAGATACCGAGATATATCATTTTTCCGTTACGGATGGCAAATCGCTGTATGAACTCAGCTTTAACGCATCTTCACTAATATGGAAGATTGAAAAGGTGGAAACATGAACGCACAAAAGATAATATTATGTGCCGATATGGACGCCTTTTTTGCTTCTGTAGAACAGCAGTCAAATCCGAGACTGAGAGGGAAGCCGGTTGCGGTGATAGGTTCAGGGGCGAGGACAGTGATAGTAACTCGCTCATATGAAGCAAGGAGTTACGGCGTCAAGACCGGCATGAACATATATGAGGCTCGGAAACTGTGCCCACATATAATTTTTGTCTCTGTAAACAATGAAAAATATATCTATACCTGCAAGGAGATTGTTGAGGTATATAAAAAATTTACTCCTGATATCGAGACCTATTCGATTGACGAGGCATTTCTTGATATCACAACTACACACCACTTATTTGGAGGGCCCGAAAATATCGGGAAGCTCATCAAAGACGCGATAAAAGACAAATTCGGTATAAATTGCACTATTGGCATCGGTCCGAATATCCTGATAGCTAAACTCGCAAGCGACATTGCAAAGCCGGATGGTCTCATGTGGATCAAACCCAAAGAAATTCCATATGTATTGAATGAACTGCCAGTAAAGGAACTTTGGGGGATAGGTTCAGGTTTAGCTCAAAGGCTTGAACATCTTGGGATAAGGACATGCGGAGAGCTTGGGAATGCCCCATTAAGCATACTGAGAAGCAAGTTTGGCATAATAGGAGAGAAACTGAAGGCGATGGGAATGGGCATATGTATGAGACCTGTCATTACAAATGAGTGCGACCCTAAATCAATCGGCCACAGCATGACACTCGAAAAAGATGTTTTGGACGAAAAAGAGATAGAAATGCAAATACTTAAACTCTCAGAGATGGTTGGCAGAAGGGCAAGAAGATATGGATTTATAGGCAGGAAGATTTCGGTTACTGTGCGTTACAAGAATTTCGAGACCTTTTCAAAACAAACTACTCTATCTGACTACACCAATAACACCCTTGAGATATACCGCTCAGCACTCTTTATAATAAATAGCGTCAAGCTCAAAGACAGAGTAAGATTGCTGGGAGTGAGCATTTCAAGTCTAATCCACGATTACGGACAAATGTATCTTCTTGAAGAAAAAAACAAGGTAAGGGCTGTCTTATCAGCTATGGATGCAATAAACGATAGATTTGGGGATTTCAAGATGACATGGGCTTCGTATCTCAGAAATCGAAAATGCTCAATGGTGATATCTCCGGCATGGAGACCTTCGGGCATACGAAATATAAATGTTAAATAGTGTCTGTTTATAAAGTCGATAAACCCATTATTTTGTCATTTCGACCGAAAGGAGGAATCTTAAAACTCAAAGATTTCTCACTTCGTTCGAAATGACAGAAAGATTTTCATACAGTTTATAAACAGACACTCAGACACTAAATAGTCTCTGTCCATAAACTATCATTGTCACAAAAAGCGTCATTCCTGCGAAGGCAGGAGTCCAGTTTTTTTAAGCCTTTCTGGATGCCCGACTAAAGACTTCGGGCATGACGGAAATAAAGAACGGCAATTTATAAACAGACACTAAATAGGCTTCTTCTGTATCAATTTACTCCTAATTATCATTAAATTTGCCTTAACTTAATACTCTAATTTATTTTTTAGGAAGGTTGGTAATTTGTCCACAAAACTGGTCGATAAGGTCTGCATCAAGTGCATTTCATGAGCAAGAGAAAATTTAACCCTAAAACTGCAATTCAATTTTTCTTTAGCAGCATAAACCCGAATCCCGATATAGAAATTCTTCAAAACTATTTCTAAGGCAATTTCAAGGTTTTTTGGCAGATTTTGTCTTATGTCCTATCTAATTGCTCTGTAAAATCTCCACTGACATTAA
>JBBIIV010000088.1:0-8129 GCA_037446295.1 Nitrospirota bacterium | reverse complement strand
GGAAGTGCGCCTTGATGTTGTAAAAATACCGGATAAAAACGCATTGATTAATGTCTCAGGAGATTTTACAGGGCAATTAGATAGGACATAAGACAAAATCTGTCAAAAAACCTTAAAATTGCCTTAGAAATAGTTTTGAAGAATTTCTATATCGGGATTCGGGGGCATATATTTAGTTTTAAAACAGAAAATTATATGATATAATTATCAAAAATCTTTATCAGGAGTGTGTTATGAAGAGCATTTTTCTTATAATTTCGTTCATTTTAATACTGCCCTCGATAACATGGGCAGAAAAGGAGATAAAGGCTATGGTTGAGAATATTCAATGGTTGGGGCATGACACTTTTAAGATAGTCGGGGAAAAGATTATCTATACTGATCCTTACAAGATTAAGAAGAAGGATTCTGCCGATATTATCCTCATAACGCATGATCATTTCGACCACTGCGTCCCCGAGGATGTTAAGATGATTCAGGGGGAGAAGACCGTGATAGTCGCTACCGCTGACTGCGCAAAGAAATTATCCGGCAATATAAAAGTTGTCAAGGTTGGTGATAAAATCAATGTTCAAGGAATAGAAATTGAGGCTGTCCCCGCATACAACACCAATAAGGATTTTCATAAGAAAGAAACTGGCTGGGTTGGCTATATATTTAAGGTCAACGGACAAAGAATTTATCATGCGGGGGATACTGACTATATACCCGAGATGAAGACATTCAAAGATATTGATGTTGCGCTTCTGCCTGTCTCAGGCACCTATGTAATGACAGCCAACGAAGCGGTGCAGGCAGCCCTTGATATTAAACCAAAGGTTGCCATTCCCATGCATTTTGGCGCTATAGTAGGCAGCAAAGCTGATGCAGAAAGCTTTGCAAAGACTTTGAAGGGAAAGGTAAACGTGGTAATATTAGAACAACAATAATAGCATCATGTTTAACATGAATGAAAAACAAACAAAAATTGAACCAGTCATAGAATTACTCAAGGGGAGAAAGGACTATCTTTCTGGAGTTGAAATAGGCTCGAAGCTGGGTCTTACAAGGGCAGCAATATGGAAGAGGGTTAATGTCCTGAGAAAGAAAGGATATATAATTGACGGTTCGCCTACAAAGGGGTATAAATTGTTAGAATCGCCTGATTTATCCATTGAAGAAATAAAGAACGCATTATCAAAAGAGTCATACAAGATCGGGAGCGATTTGGTTTTTTACAAAAGTCTTCCCTCCACAAATGCAATGTGTGTAGAATCGGCTCATAAAGGTGCAAAAGAGGGAACTGTAATCATAGCCGACGAACAGACAAAGGGCAGAGGAAGACTCGGCAGGACATGGGTCTCACCGCATGGGAAGAATTTATACATGAGTATCCTCCTCACACCGCCGATGCCCCCAAGAGAGGCAGCTGTCTTAACCCTTATGTCAGGTGTCGCCTGCTGTATAGCTCTCCGGAAACTTTTATTAATTCCCATTCATCTTAAATGGCCTAATGACCTTCTTGTCAACGAGAAAAAGATCGGAGGGATACTCTGTGAAATGAGCGCTGATATTGACAAGATTTCTTTCTCGGTCATTGGAATCGGCATCAATATTAATATGGATATCGAAGACCTTCCAGAGGAGGTCAGGCAAATAGCCACTTCTGTCAAAATGGAGATAGGCAGGAAATTTTCCAGAACAGACATTGCCATTGAGGTTTTAAAAGAATTCGATAGGTGGTACAGCATTCTTCTTAACGGCGGCAAAAAAGATATAATTTCTGAGTGGCGTGATTGTTCCTCTACCATCGGAAGAAAGGTAAAGGCTACCATTGGAAATCAGGTTTTCAAAGGCGTAGCAGAGGCGATAGATCAGGAAGGACTGTTGATATTGAGACTGCCTGATGGTTTATTCATGAAAGTAGATGCCGGTGATATTACAATGTTAAGAGAGGGGGAATGGTAAAACCAAATGATCAGAGAGTAAATGGGAATTGTTATTAAGCATTGACATAGGGAATTCTTCTATAGGGCTTGGTATCTTTTTGAAGCCTCAAATTAGAAAGCTGTCCTGTGTTAAAAAGCTTCCCTTACAACCTGTTGAGGCTGTTTCTGTCTATAAAGAGACGCTTAAAGCGTTTATGACTAATTGTTTTCCTGTGAGTCTTGAGAATTTCGAGCAAAGAGAGGTTATAATCTCATCTGTCGTTCCTGATATTACTCCATTGATAGTCGAGTCATTAAAAGATTTACACACAAAAAATCCAATATTTGTCAGCCACAAGGCAACAGGCGGTCTTTCCTTGAATTTAAGAAGAAAAAGATCTTTTGGCGCTGACAGGATATCAAATGCAGTGGGCGGATTTTCTCTTTATCATCAACCTGTAGCGATAGTTGATTGCGGAACCGCCACAACGGTGACTGTTGTTGGGAAGAATGCTGATATTATTGGCGGGGCAATATTGCCGGGCATAGGATTGATGCAGAAATCCCTCTTTAAAGGAACTGCCCAACTGCCCAATATCTCAATCAAAACGCCAAAGAGGTTTCTGGGCAGAGATACCGCTTCAGCAATGTCCACAGGAATAGTGCATGGCACAGCAGGGGCGGTAAAGAATATAATTTATGGAATTGAAAGCGAGATTGCCGATAAACTCAAAATAATCCTGACCGGCGGTTTTGCAAAAATTCTATCCCCTGTATTAAAATTAAGCCACACTTTGAGACCAAACCTGATTTTTGAAGGAATGAGAATAATATACCTAAAAGAAAAAGCTTAAAAAGTCCATTACTAAATGCATCTTAAAACAAATGCACAAAGAGGAGGAGTTTATACTATGAAGATTAAAAGGATTCTTTTCCCGACTGATTTTTCTGAAGGAGCAAAAAACGCATTGCCTTACGCTATTGATATGGCAAGAACTCAGGGAGCAAAGCTGTATTTTCTTCATGTTCTTTATGATATCGCAACTGCATCGGGACTTCATATACCCCATACTTCTATTGATGTGATGTATTCAGAGATGCGGGCAACGGCTCAAAAAGAACTTGAGAGGTTTGGATTAAAAGAAAGAGAAGACTTAAAAGATGTAGAATATCACGTAAGCCGCGGGGTTCCTTATGAAGAAATCTTAAAATTTGCCAAGAATAACAATGTTGACCTCATTGTCATCGGGACTCACGGCAGAAAAGGGATAGACAGGGTATTATTTGGGAGCACAGCAGAAAGGGTTGTAAGGAATGCCGAATGCCCTGTGCTTACTGTGAGAGAATAATCTTAATTAAAAAACTCTGGATAAAGTAAGAGCAGGCGTAAATTTCATCGCCTGCTCTGCCTTCTCCTTCACTCTTTAGAGCCTTACAGGATATCCACTATAATATTGTCTATCAATCTCGTATTACCAATCTTTAAAGCTATCGCAACCAGATTTTGTTTTTTATTCTCGCTTAGCTCATCAAGATTGTCTGGGTCATATATACCAGCATACTGCATCTCGGATACAAGGGGTTGATTAAGCAGCATATCGTACATTTGTTTTTTTATAGCTGAAAGGTTTGATTCGCCTGATTGCAAGGATTGAGACACAGTGAGCAGAGTTTTATAAATTATCCCAGCAGCCTTTCTTTCTTCGGGGGAGAGATATGCATTTCTTGAGCTCATTGCTAATCCGTCGTTCTCTCTAACAGTAGGGCAGACTACAATTTCAATATCCATATTAAGGTCTGCGTTCATCCTTTTGATAATCACACACTGCTGAAAATCCTTTTGTCCGAAATATGCCCTGTTAGGTTTTACTATATTGAATAGTTTGTTTACAACAGTGGCAACTCCTTTAAAATGCCCGGTCCTGAAGGCTCCGCATAGTTTCTCAGATAACCCTGAAACATTTATATATGTGCTGAATAAATCTGGGTATATGGCTTTTGCATCAGGCAAAAAAAGGATGTCGGTCTGCTCCGCTTTAAGTTTTTCCATATCCCCTTCTAGATCTCTCGGGTATCTATCGAGGTCTTCATTTGGGGCAAATTGAATTGGGTTTACAAAAATGCTCGCTGCGACAATGTCGTTTTCTCCCCTTGCCCTTTTAACAAGGCTTAAATGCCCATTGTGAAGCGCTCCCATTGTGGGAACAAAGCCTATGCTTTTGCTCTGTTGCAGAAGCCTCTTCGATGTCTCTTGCATTATTCTAGGTATCCTGACTATTTCCATATTAATTAATCTATAGAATATACCTGAATAAGGTCAAGTTCTCCTAAAAATAGTGATGGAAACACAAACGGATTTATTTTGTTTGTCATTTTAAACACCTAAAGAGGGTCAGGAATCTTTGGTTCGAAACTATGCGGCTTGTCCTGAAGGAAGCGAAGGTTCCCCAGTTTTACTCGGAATCAAGGCTTTCCATCTCTATTTTTTAGAGTTCTCGATACGATTTTTATTCATATTTGAGTTACAATAATAAAAAAGAGTTCAGCAATAAGAGTTTAGCATCTATGACAAAAAGAAAAAAGTTAGCTATAACGATCGGCGACCCTACAGGAATTGGTGCGGAGGTTGTCTTAAAGGCTCTCCTTGATGAAGCTGTTATAAACGAATGCAATCCACTGATTATCGGCGACAGGATAGTAATAGAAGAAGCTATTGAAAAGATGCAAATTCCCTTCGATATTGGCGCCTATGACATTTTGGATTTAAAATTAATAAAAAACAGAAAGTTTCAAAAATGCATTCCAACAGAGCAGGGAGGGATCGCATCGGTTGCCTATATTAAAAAAGCAGTAGATTTTGCCTCTGTAAATATAGTTGACGGAATTGTTACAGCGCCTATATCAAAAGAATCTCTTAAAATGGCTGGTTATCCCTGGCACGGACATACAGAGATGATTGCGGAGTTCACAAACACCAATGACTTTGCTATGATGCTGTGCGGCGGGGGTTTAAGGGTTATTCTTGCTACCACTCATGCCTCCATTAAGGATGTCCCTTATTTAATTTCAAAGGAAAGAGTTTTTAAAACAATTCTTCTCGCAGAGAAAGCTTGCGGTCTTTTGGGGGTCGCAGAGCCCAAAATCGGTGTCACAGGGCTTAATCCTCATGCTGGAGAGGGTGGAATTTTTGGTGATGAAGAAATACTGTATATAACCCCAGCCATTGACGAAGCCCGTAAGGTAGGAATCCCTGTTGAGGGACCTTTTCCACCTGATGCATTATTTTGGAAGGCATACAATGGCAGATATGACATTGTCGTTTGCATGTATCATGACCAAGGCTTGATACCGCTTAAGATGATAGCTTTCGATAAGGGAGTGAATATCACAGTCGGATTGCCGATTGTAAGGACATCCCCTGATCACGGCACCGCTTACGATATCGCATGGAAGGGGCTTGCAGATCCATCAAGTATGATCGAGGCGATAAAACTTGCAGCGAGGCTGAAAATATAAAAAGTCAAGATTCAAGGACTCGGTGATGTAAAGATTATTGCAATTGCAGCGGTTCTTGAAATTGCCTTAGAAATAGTTTTGAAGAATTTCTATATCGGGATTCGGGCTGCAATATACGGTTTACATCCTTCTATTGTTATGGTATCCTTTCAAGGAAGTATTGAGAGGAGGCAGTCGTGCAGTCAACAAAGAGAAAATCAGATGAAGTGGTTTTCCCTATAAGCGTTTTTGAAACAGCTGCGACAAAAAAAAGATTTGGAAGATTGACTTTTGGCACAAAACCCTGCTTTTATAAAAAGGATGAGAAAGGCAAGGATTGGGGATTACTCAAAAAAGAGCTATGTATCAAATAACTTTTCTGCCCATGCCGAGGAGTCGAGAAGGTAAAATAGAACCGTCCCATTTTTGTCCCACCCGTCTTTTGTTTTTGAAAAGCTAACTGCCAGAACCCTTTCGCCTTTTACTAAGCTGCCTGATACTTCTAATTATTTCTCTGGCGGGGAGATATCAGGATGAAACCAAAAGAGATCTGGGACGGCATTTATATAGTAGGAGGACAGAAGATAACTGACCCGAGAGACTGTTCAGTATATCTCATAGATTTTGGAGAACTCGTTTTGATCGACGCAGGCGCTGGTTTAAGCATTGATAAGATATTGTTAAACATAAAAAACCTTGGATTAAAATCAAAGGCTGTCTCAACCGTCATACTAACTCACTGCCATATTGATCACGCAGGTGGGGCAGGAAGGCTTAAGAAAGAGTTCGGGGTTCGTATCATCATTCATGAAAAGGATGCAGTCGCTGTTGAAACTCGTGATATTATAAGGACTGCTGCAAACTGGTATAATCTCGAATTTCCTCATCTAGTAGTGGATTGCAAAATCAAGGATGAAGAAAAGAGATTCTATTTTTCAGGGCAGGAGATTGTATGTCTTCACACTCCTGGTCATACACCCGGTTCTATAGCTGTCTATCTCGAAAGGAAAGGGAAAAAGGTGCTTTTTGGACAAGATATTCACGGACCTTTTAGGACTGAGTTCGGCTCAGACATACGAAAATGGCAAAACTCAATGGAAAAGCTTATATCGCTTCAAGCTGATATTCTTTGTGAGGGGCATTACGGGATATACGAATCAAAGACAAAGGTAAAAGAGTATATAGAGAGATATTTGGATGAGTATGCATAGGATGACCCGATCCTGCCCCACATTTTGGCATTGAGGAACTTCGGACTAAATATCCCAGTGATACTTATGATAGGAAAATTTCTTTAAAAAAAAACTTGGCAATTTTTTATAGTTCTGTCCTAAAACAAAACCACAAATTCTCATAAATTCATATAAAGCGAGATATGGGAAGTAAAAAGAAAATTTTGCGCCCCCCATAGCTTTAAAGCAATATCTCATTTCATAAAAAAGATAATCCAGACCGTCTTTATAATTGCCCCGGTTTACTAAGCCAAGATTCTTCATAGATACGCCGGAGTCGAAAAAACGCTTAAAAACGGTTTTAAGAGTATAGTTATGCGAATGATAAACAATGGATTTTGGATTATAGACTATGCTGTAACCATTTTCTATGATCTTCTTAGCCCACTGCTGGTCTTCACTCATAATAAGGGTTTCATCAAACTTAAACCTTCCCAATAAATCCCTTCTCATGGCAGAGCTGACATTTGAAAAGAAGACATCCTTAATCGTAAGGGTATCTTTTTTCTGTTTTGTCCCGGCTTTATCAGGGTATTTAAAAGATATGAATGATTTCTCCATAATCTTTGCCCTCTGATAGGGAATGTGCCTGCTGTAAACGCCAGCGATATTGTTATCTTCCTTCATCGGGGCTACAAGCTCTGAAAGCCATTTTTCATCGGAAGGGACTGCATCTTGGACGAGCATCACAACATATTCACCCTTGCTTAAAGTGACCGCATAATTTCTTGTTCTACTGTGGCTGAAATCTCGTGGCTCAATCCTTGTTAGCCTCACATCGAATCTCTGCATAATATCCAAAGAGCCGTCAGTAGTGCCAGAATCTACAATAATCACCTCATAGTCATCAATGGTTTTTTGTTCAAAGACCGAAACGAGCACTTCTTCAATTCTTCTACCCGGGTTTTTTGTGAGGATTACTATAGAAATCATTGGGTTGGGTTGGGGTCAGGTCTTCATTCTTGACATTAGGTCAAAAATTGTCTAATTCAATTTCAATATTATTTCAGAAAAACAAGTATTCGACCCACCAAAAGGTAATGTCGAAAATAAAGACCTGACCCCAAAATTTAAGAGTTATTGTTTAACAACATTAACTGCTTTTTGACCTTTAGGCCCTTTTTCAATATCAAAGCTGACTTTGTCGCCTTCAGCAAGGGACTTAAATCCATTGCCCTGAATTGAGGAATAATGGACGAATACATCACTGCCTTCATCGCTTGTTATGAAGCCAAAGCCTTTCGCCTCATTAAACCACTTCACTTTACCATCTGCCATTTGCGCACCTCCTTATTTAATTAATTGAAATTTCAGAAGTGCCCAAACCAAAAAACCACAAAGACAAAAGTCTTTGTGGCATAGTGCAGACAAAAAACTTCCGAATTCTTTTTACTTTAACATGTTTCAAGATAATTTGCAAATTTTTTAACGGGCATTAGTGGCAAAGAAAAGGGACGGTTCTATTTATTGACAAAAAGTAGTGTAATCTGATAGA